>NZ_JBHYMS010000036.1:0-75507 GCF_042743185.1 Inquilinus sp. NPDC058860
ATGCTCCTCTCTCACCCCCGCGGGGTGGAGCAGCCCGGTAGCTCGTCAGGCTCATAACCTGAAGGTCACAGGTTCAAATCCTGTCCCCGCAACCAGATCCGATCCAAAAACCCCGTCCCCTCGGACGGGGCTTTTGCGCCTAGGGATATCGCATCAGGCTCACCTGACAACTCGGGACAATGACGGCCGGACGATCGAGGAATGCGCCTGGCGCGAGAGCGTTCAGGGCAGGACCGACGTGTCCTGGCGCAGCTCGATCACCGTCGGCGGCTGCGCCTTCTTCGATGCGTCGGGCGTGCGGCCGCGTCGCCGGTCGACAGGGGGCAGCTCGATGCCGCCAACACGCACAGGCGATCGGGCTCGCGCTGACGCCCGTCGTCCGGCAACGGCCGGGACCGCGCTGAAGGGAACGCCCGTCGCCCGAGGGCCGTACCGCTCTTGCAATAGCAGGCTACAGTCCATATTCCAGGAGTTGCATGACAACTTGGGGCAAGCGGTACCGGTGGCCAGACGATCTCCCCCCGCATCCTTGACGCTCGACATGGTGGTGCCGAACACCAATCTCGTGTCGTCGCTGAGCGCGGCCCTCGAGCGCGAGATCCTGAGCGGGCGGTTCAAGGCCGGCGACCGGCTGCCCACGGAAAGCGAGCTGTCCCGGACCACGGGCGTGAGCCGCACGGTGGTGCGCGAGGCGGTCGCCGCGCTGCGGGCGTCCGGGCTGGTGGAGACACGCCGCGGCTCCGGCGCCTTCGTGGCGGCGCAGCCGCCCCGGATCGGCCCGGCCATCCTGCGGGCCACGCTCGACGACATCCTGTCCGTCCTTGAGCTTCGCCTGGCCGTCGAGGTCGAGGCGGCGGCCCTGGCCGCCGCGCGCCATCGGGACGAGGACATCCGCGCCCTGTCCGTCGCGTTGGAGGAGGGGGAGGCCGCCGGGGACGGGCGGCGCTTGGTGACGGCCGACCTCGCCTTCCACAAGGCGATCGCCGCGGCGACGCAGAACAAGTACTTTGTGGACTTCATCAACCATCTCGGCGAGTTCGCCTTCCCACGCCGTCACCTCGATCCGTCGGCCGCGTCGGCGTATGGTCTCTCGGACTACCAGGGGAGGATCGAGGCGGAGCATCGGGCGATCCTCGAGGCGATCCGGCAGCGCGACAGCGCGCTCGCGAGCGCCGAAATGCGCCGGCACCTGGCCGGCAGCCGGGCGCGCTATAAGGCGATGACCGGCGAGTAGAGGGCCGTCGCCGAGTTGTATGATAACATCGGGCCGGTGCTCGCGGAGCCATGACGTCGGCTAGCGTGCGGGCTGGAGGAGCGGCCGCAACCCGAGCAGGTCGAGCGTGGTGGCGCCGGCCTTCAGCTTCTGCTTGATCGCGTCCTCCTTGTCCTCGCGCTCGCGTGCGCCCTTCAGGGCCAGCGCGATCAGGGCGCGCGGGACCACGACGACGCCGTCGTCGTCGCCGATGACGACGTCGCCGGGAGAGACGGCGACGCCGGCGCAGACGATCGGAACGCCGACCTCGCCGGGAAGGGTCTTGGCGGCCCCCTTCATGGCGAGGCCGCGGGAGAAGGCGGGAAAGCCCATCTCTCGGAGGCAGGGACCGTCGCGCACGCAGCCGTCGATGACGAGGCCGACGGCGCCTCTCGCCTGGCAGGCAGTGGCCAGCACGTCGCCGAAGGGGCCGGACTCGACGAAGCCGTCATTGTCGACCACCAGCACGTCGCCGGGCTGCGCCGAGGCGGCGGCCACATGGATGGCCAGGTTGTCGCCGGGCTTGCAACGTACCGTCAGCGCCGAGCCGGCGAGCTTCATGCCCGGGTAGATCGGCCTGATGCAGGCGGACATGGCGCCGCGCTGGCCCATCGCCTCGTGCAGGGTGGGCGGCGAAAAGGCGGCGAGCGCGGCGATGTCCTCCTGCGATGCCCGTTCAAAACTCGCGTCCATGCGCGCCTCCATTGCGGTCGTGATGCGATGCGAAACGCCCTTCCACCGGATAGATCGGGTCGATGAAGTTCGGGATCGCCGTGGTGCCGGGCGGCACCAGCCGGTCGACCGCGGCCTCGTCCTCGGCGGTCCAGTCGACGTCGAAGGCGGCGAGGTAGCTGTCCCACTGTGCCATCGTCCGCGGCCCGGCGATGGCGCCCGTCACCGCCTGGTTGGCCAGCACCCAGGCCATGGCGAAGGCGGCGGGGTCGTAGCCGCGCCGGCGGGCGTGTGCGCCGATCTCGGCCGCGGCGGCGAGGGTTGCGGGCGCATATTCGGTTTCCATCATGCGCCGGTTCTGCCGGGCGGCGCGGCTGTCCGGCGGGGGCGGCTCGCCGATCGCGTATTTGCCGGTCAGCACCCCGCGCGCGGTCGGGCTGTAGCAGAACACGCCGATGCCGAGCGCGCGGCAGGCCGGCAGCACCTCGACCTCCACGGTGCGGTTGAGGGCGTGGTACAGCGGCTGGTCGACCACCGGCCGGTCGATGCCGGCCTGGTCGCAGATCGCGGCGATGCGGGCGATGCGCCAGGCCTTGAAGTTCGAGACGCCGAAATAGCGGATGGCGCCGCTGCGCTGCAGGTCGGCGACGGCGCGCACCGTCTCCTCCAGCGGCGTCCCGGGATCCTCCTTGTGCAGGTAGAGGATATCGATGAAGTCGGTGCCGAGCCGCCTCAGGCTCCGCTGCACCTCCTCGATGATCCATTTGCGCGACAGGCCGCGCTGGTTGGGGCCGGGCCCGTTCGGGTTCGCCAGCTTGGTGGCCAGCACCCAGTGATGGCGGTCGGTGGCGATGGCGCGGCCGACGATCTCCTCCGACCGGCCGCCGGCATAGGTGTCGGCCGTATCGATGTGGTTGACGCCGCGGTCGAGTGCGGAGGCGACGATGCGCTTCGCCTCGGCCTCGTCCGTGGTGGCGCCGAAGGTCATCGTGCCCAGGGCCAGCCGCGACACCACCAGCCCGCTGCTGCCCAGCCGTTTCGTTGGGATCGTCGCCATGGCGGTTCTCCCTGCGGGCGTGTCCCGGAGGATCAGCGCACCAGGTTGTCGTTGATGTAGGCGAGGTTGACGTCGGCCCCGAGGCCCGGCAGCTGCGACAGGGGCACGAAGCCGTCCTGGTCCATCGGGTCCACCGGCGCGTTGAGGTAGTCCGGCACCCGGTCGTAGTCGAGGAACGGGTGCAGCAGGCCGCGCTCGTACCAGACGCAGTTCTTGATGCAGCCGATGACGGTGAGGTTGCCGACGCCGCTGCCATGGATCTCGCAATCCATGTTGAAGGCCTCGGCGAGGTGGGCGACCTTGAGGCTCGGCATGATCCCGCCGACGTCGAACACGCCGGTGCGCATGATGTCGCAAGCGCCGGCCTTGGCCCATTCGGCGCGGACCATGTGCTTGCCCATGGCCACTTCCGGGCCGAGGATCGGGATGTCGAGATTGCCGGCGAGCCAGGCGTAGGAGCTCATGCTGGCCTCGTCCATCGGCTCCTCGTACCAGGCGAAGCCCAGCTTCTGCAGCTCGCGGCCGAGATAGAGGGCGTCGGACCGGCTGTACCAGTGGTAGGCGTCGAGCATCAGCGCGATGCCGGGCCCGACCGCCTCGCGCACGGCGGCGCAGGCGGCGACGTCGCGCCTCGGGTCGGGCGCCGCCGCGCCGTCGGGCATCCAGGTGTGCAGCTTGATGCCCTTGTAGCCCCGCCCGACCAGCGCCTCGGCGAAGCGGGCGTAGTCCTCGGGGGAGGAGAGGCCGCCCGGGACGTCGTCGCCCACCATGGTGCTGCCATAGGCGGGCGCCTTGTCGCGATAGCTGCCGATCAGCCGGTGCACCGGCAGGCCGAGCTTGCGCCCGGCCAGGTCCCACAGCGCCAGCTCGACCGCGCACAGCGCCCGGTCGGTGAGCTGCTCGGCGCTGCCGCGCTGCCGCAGCAGCAGCTCCTGCCACAGCCGCTCGCGCTCGAACGGATGCTGGCCGAGGAGGACCGGCTTGTAGAGCTTCTCCACCACATAGGGCCGGATCACCTCGGGGTTGTAGATGCAGTACCCCTCGGTGCCGTCGTCGCAGAGGACGGTGAGCAGCCCGCTCCGCGTCTCGGTCTCCTTGCCGGGATGGGCATGGCCGGCCTTGTCGCGCGCGATCTGGGTCTTGTGGACGAATACGCGCACGGTCACGTCGACGATCTTCACGGGCGTCCTCCATCGGGGCGGATTGCGGCGAGGTCCAGGGTCGTGTCGGGCGGCTGCTCGGGCTGGGGGCCGGTGCCGTCGGCCCGCGCCAGCCGGCGCGCGAGCGACCGGTCGTAGCGCCGGCTGGCCTCGATCAGGATCTGCGTATAGGGATGCTGCGCCCGGCCGTCGGCGAGATCGGCGCTGGTCAGCGTCTCCAGGATGCGGCCGTGCTGCATCACCGCGAAGCGGCTGCACATATGGGCGACGACGCCGAGGTCGTGGCTGACCAGGATGTAGGTGAGCTGCTTCTTCGCCCTGACGTCGGCGAAGAGGTTCAGGATCTCCGCCTGCACCGAGACGTCGAGCGCCGAGGTCGGCTCGTCCAGCAGCAGCAGGCGCGGCTCCAGGATCAGCGCCCGGGCGATGGCGACGCGCTGGCGCTGGCCGCCCGAAAGCTGGTGCGGATAGCGGTAGCGCAGCTGCGGCGCCAGCCCGACGTCGCGCAGCGCCTGGTCGATGCGGTCGCGCACGTCGCCGATGCCGTGGATGACCAGCGGCTCGGCCAGCGTGGCGTTGACCGTGCGGCGCGGATGCAGCGAGCCGTAGGGATCCTGGAACACCATCTGGACCAGGCGCGAGCGGGCCTTGCGGTCCGCCGCCGCGTTGCCGTCGAGCCGCACGGTGCCGGTCCAGTGCCGGTGGAGCCCGGCGATGCAGCGCAGGATGGTCGACTTGCCCGACCCGCTCTCGCCGACCAGGCCGAACACCTCGCCCCGCTCGACCGCGAAGCTGATGCCGTCGAGCACCCGCACGGCGTAGGACCCGCTGCCGAAGGCGAGGCCGAGGTCGTCGACGGTCAGGATCGCCATGGCTGCCTCCTCACCCCTGGGCCCAGGCGGGATCGCGGATCATCACCGGCAGCCGGTCGCGGCGCTGGTCGATGCGGGGCAGGGCGTCCAGAAGCCCGCGGCTGTAGGGATGTCGGACGGTATCGAGCTCGGCCGCGGAGACCGATTCGACGATGCGGCCGGCATACATGATCAGCACCCGGTCGCAGAAGGAGCGGACCAGGTTGAGGTCGTGGCTGATGAAGATCAGGCCGATGCCGCGCTCGCTGACCAGGTCGTCGAGGATGGCGAGGACCTGGAGCCGCACCGTGACGTCGAGGGCGGAGGTCGGCTCGTCGGCGATGATCAGGTCGGGCTCGGGGATCAGCATCATGGCGATCATCACGCGCTGGCCCATCCCGCCCGAGACCTGGTGCGGATACTGGCCGTAGACATGCCCGGGGTTGCGGATTCGCACCGCCTCCAGCATGGCCAGCGCCTGGTCGCGGGCCTCGGCGCGCGAGGCCTTGCGGTGCCGGCGATAGGCCTCGGCGATCTGCTCGCCCACGGTCATGACCGGATCGAGCGCGAATTTCGGGTCCTGCAGGATCATCGAGATGCGCCGGCCGCGGATGCCGAGCATCTGCCGTTCGCCGGCCTGCAGCAGGTCGATGCCGCGGAAGTCGAATTTTTGGGCGGTCATCCGCGCGAAGCGCGGATGGAGCCGCAGGATGGACCGACCGATGGTCGACTTGCCGGAGCCGGATTCCCCGACGATGCCGAGCTTCTCGCGCCCGACGGCGAAGGAGACGCCGCGCACGGCATCGACCAGGCCGCGCGGGGTCGGGAAGCGCACCCGGAGATCCTCGATCGTCAGCAGGGGCTCGGCCATCTCAATCCTGCCTGGGGTCGAGGACATCGCGCAGCCCGTCGCCGAACAGGTTGAAGGCGAGGCTGACGATCAGGATCGCCATGCCGGGCATGGTGATCACCCACCAATGGTCGAGCATGAAGCGGCGGCCGGTCGAGGTCATGGCGCCCCATTCCGGCGTCGGCGGCTGGGCGCCGAGGCCGAGGAAGCCAAGGCCCGCCGCGGTCAGGATGACGCCCGCCATGTTGAGCGTGACCCGGACGATGAGGGAGGGCAGGCACAGCGGCATGACGTGGCGGGTGATGATGCGCAGCGCCGAGGCGCCCTGCAGCTGGGCGGCGGCGATGAAGTCGCTGCCGGCGACGGTCAGGGCCTCGGCCCGGGCCAGGCGCGCGATCGGCGGCCAGGCGGTGAGGGTGATGGCCAGCACCGCGTGGTCGAGACCGGGCCCCAGCGCCGCGGCGAAGGCCAGCGTCAGCACCAGCCCCGGGAAGGACAGGAACAGGTCGGTCAGGCGCATCAGCACCGTGTCGGCGATGCCGCCGAGATAGCCGGCGGTGGCGCCGACCGCGAGGCCGATCGGCCCGACGGTGATGAAGACCAGGCCGACGATGTAGAGCGTGACGCGCGAGCCGTAGACGATGCGGCTGAAGATGTCGCGGCCGATCTCATCGGTGCCGAACCAGTGGGCGGAGGAGGGCGGTCGCAGCGCGTTCGGAAGATCCTGCGCCAGCGGGTCGTGGGTGGCGAGCCACGGGGCGAAGCTGGCGACGAGGCAGAGCAGGACGATGATGGCGAGGCCGATGGCGGCGAGGGGATTGGCGAAGAAGCGCAAGGTGGTGGCATAGAGCTCGTGCAGCATCGCCTCGCCGGGCGAGCGGGGCTCGCGCGCCATATAGGCCTTCAGGCCTCTCGCGGGCGGCGCGGCATCGGCGGGCAGGTCGGCCATCAGCGGGTCCTCGGGTCGAAGACGCGGTACAGCAGGTCGCTCAGCACATTGAGGCTGATGAAGATCAGCCCGACGATCAGGACGCAGACCATCACCGCGTTCATGTCGCCGAGAAGGAGGTTGTTGGTCAGGTACTGGCCGAAGCCCGGCCAGGCGAACACCGTCTCCACGAGCACGGCGCCTTCCAGCAGGTTGCCGTAGGTCAGCGCGATGATGGTGACGAGCTGGACCCGGATGTTGCGGAAGGCATGGCGCCAGATCACGTCGCGGCGGGGCAGGCCCTTGGCGCGCACGGCGATGATGTATTCCTGCGACAGCTGCTCCAGCATGAAGCTGCGCGTCATGCGGCTGAGATAGGCCATCGAGGAGTAGGCGAGCACGGAGGCCGGCAGGGCGATGTGGCGCAGCGCGCTCCAGAACACCTCCATGTCGCCGTCGATCAGGGAATCGACGAGAAGCAGCCCGGTCCTGACCGGCACGATGCCCTCGTAGAAGACCTCGACGCGGCCGCCGCCGCCGACCCAGCTGAGCTGCGCGTAGAACAGCAGCAGCCCCATCATGCCGAGCCAGAAGATCGGCACGGAATGGCCGAGCAGGGTGATGACGCGGACGATGTGGTCGGTGGGGCGGCCGCGGCGGCTGGCGGCCAGCACGCCGAGGGGGACACCGATGCCGGCACCGAGCAGGATGCTCACGGTCGCGAGCTCGACGGTCGCGGGAAAGACGCGGATGACGTCGTCGATCACGCGGTGGCCGGTCAGCAGCGCCACGCCGAAATCGCCGCTGAAGATCTGCCCCAGATAGTACCAGAGCTGCACGTGCAGCGGCTGGTCGAGGCCGAGCTTCTCGTACATCGCCTGATACGCAGCCTGATCGGCATCGGCGCCGACCAGCCGCGCCACCGGATCGACCGGCATGACCCGGCCGATCAGGAAGGTGAGGATCAGGAGACCGAGCAGGGTGACCGCGACCGCGAGGGCCTGGTCGAGCCATGGGCGCGACGGTCTGCCGCGTCCGAACCATCCTGACAGCTGTGACAGCACGCTTCCGCTCCCGGGAATGACGGGACCGTTCGGTCCTCGGTTACCGCTCCTTCGTCACCTCGCGGTACCGTGTGGTCCAGGCATAGTGATAGACGTAGCCCTTCACATCCGCGCGCGTGACGACCGAGTCCAGCGCCTGGGAAAACGGCTGGATCGACGGCACCACGTCTTCGGCGTAGAGCTGGATCTCCTCGTACATCTTCTTCTGCTTGTCCGGATCCGGCTCGAGCAGCGCGGTGTCGATGAGCTGGTTCAGCTTCTCGTCGTAGAAGGCGGTGCGCCAGCCCTGGAACGAGGTCAGCTTGGCCTCGTCGCGGTTGTCGGGATTGTACAGCTGGTTGCGCAGGTTCGAGTGCGGATGCGGATCGGTGCCGCCGCCGCCGCGGCCGACGAGCAGGTCGAATTTGCGCTCGCGCATGGCGCCGTAGACGGCGTCGCCGTTGCCGGAGATGATCTCCGCCTTGATGCCGGCCTGCGCCAGCGTGCCCTGGATCGAGGTGGCCGCGTCGATGAAAGGCGGGTCCGACAGCACCCGCAGCGTGGTCGAGAAGCCGTCCGGATAGCCGGCCTCGGCCAGGAGCTGCTTGGCGCGGTCGACGTCGAGCTTGTAGCCCGGGTCGGGCAGCGAACCCGGCAGCCCGATCTGGATCGGGCGCTGGTGATAGAAGCCGTAGAACGGCATGATCGTCTTGTTGATGCCGTCGTAATCGATCAGATACCGCAGCGCCAGACGGACGTTCTTCTTGGCGAATGCGTCGTCCTTCATGTTGACGGCGAGGTAGTACATGTTGCCGCCCGGCGCCGAGTTGATGACGACATCCTTGTTGTCCTTCAGCGCCTCCATGTCGGCCACCGACAGGTTCATGGCGATGTCGATGTCGCCGCGCTCGATGGCCAGGCGCTGGGTCTGCGGTTCCGGCATGTGGCGGTAGATCACGCGCCGCGTCTTCGCCGGCTCCCGCCAGTAGCCGTCGAAGCGCTCGAGCATGATGATGTTGTTCGGCTGCCAGTTGCGCAGGGTGTAGGGGCCGGAGCCGGCATCGTTGGTGGCGAGCCAGGCCTGGCCGAGATCGCCGTCCTTCTCGTGCTCCATGACCAGCTTGCTGTCGAGCACCATGCCGGCGGTGTTGTGCGCGACGGTGTAGAGAACGAGGGTCGGATCGGTCCGCTGCGGGATCTTGAGCACGACCGTCTCGTCGTCCGGCGCCGTGACGGTCTCGGCGACATTGTCGGCGGTGAAGCCGGAGATCTTCCAGTTCGACCCCTGCGTGGACTGGGTCTTGAGCGCCCGCGTCACCGACCAGACGAAGTCCCTGGCCGTCAGCGGGTTGCCGGAATGGAAGGCCACCCCCTTGCGCAGCTTGAAGGTGATGGTCTGCCCGTCCTCGCTGACCGTCCAGCTTTCCGCCAGGCTCGGCAGCAGCTTGCCGCGCTCGCGCGGATCGGAGTCGATCAGCGAATCGTAGACATTGGCCAGCACCTCGAGCGACTCCCGGCCGGTCTGGAAGGGCGGGTCGAGCGCCAGGATGTTCGTCATGCTGAGCCCGACGACGATCTGGTCGTCCGGGGTGGCGGCGTCACTCCGGCCGACCGGCCAGGCGATGATGGCGAACGCGAACAGTCCGGCGCCGAGGGCGCGGAAGATTGCGGTCATCCTGTTCCTCCCTACGCGCACCCGTCCGGTTCTCCCGCGGCGCATTCATTGTCGTTCGGCAGAAACTTAAATGATGTCATATAACTTATGTCACGCGTTGTCACGCCTCTTGTGTGCAGTCGGACCGATCCGAGCGCGCGGCGCGATCTCTCTGCTATCCGGGCCCGAATATTGTCCTTCGGCACCAGCTCTGGAGGGTATCTAATATATTGTTAAGAAAAGAATTTTTGGATGCGCCAGGGGCGGCGCGTGCCGTGACGGATGGAGAAATCCTGTTCCGGCTCGGTCCGTCGGACCCTGGCGAGCATCGGGGCAGTTTGCTATAAAGTTATCATATAACTTTATAGCAAAGGCGGTTCGGCTGCCGGTTCCTCGGTCTCAGGTTGGTGTCAGCAACCAAACCCTACCGGAGAATCGCAGATGATCACCGCTGTGGATAAGGTGGGACGCAACCGATGGTTGATCGGCCGGCGCGATGGACGTCGGCCTCGCGTTCATTTTGACGAGATCGGCTGTCGTCCGTCGATCGCGGCTTCGGCCTCCGCTCGGATCCAGGCGCGGAAATTCGCGATCGCCGGCTTGTCGCCGTATTCCGGGCTCGACAGGATGTAATAGCCGTCCTCGGTCGTGAGCTCGGTCTCGAAGGCGCGGACCAGCCGGCCGGATTTGAGTTCGCTTTCGACCAGCAGATAGCTCGACAGCCCGACCCCCTGGCCCTGAGCCGCCGCCTCGAGCATCAGACTGGCATCGCTGAAATACAGGGATTCCGCGAGGTCGACGCCGATGCCGCCGGCGGCCTCCTGCCAGGCGGTCCAGGAATGGCCGTGCACCACCTGCAGCAGGGTGTGGCGCGACAGCTCCTCGGCACGGCGGAGCGGCCGTCCGTCCGGCAGCAGCGACGGGCTGCACACCGGGAAGATCGGCTCGCGCCCCATCGGCTCCGCCCGCACCCCCGGCCACCGGCCGCTGCCCCAACGGATCGCGACATCGATATCCTGCCGGTCGAAGTCGACGGGGTCGTTCGAGGCCAGCAGCGTCACCTTCACCAGCGGGTGCGTCTCCATGAAGCGCTTCAGCCGCGGCACCAGCCAGCGCGAGGCCAGGGCGGGCGCGGCGTTGACGCAGAGGACGGTCGGGGTCGCGGGATCGGCGATGCGGTCGCAGGCCCGGCCGAGCATGGCCAGCGCCTCGTGCACCACGCCGGCGAGGGCCGTGCCCTCGCGCGTCAGCTCCAGCCGGCGCGGCAGGCGGCGGAACAAGCGGACCTCGAGGAACTCCTCGAGCTGCCGGATCTGCTGGCTGACGGCGGACTGGGTCACGCACAGCTCGTCGGCCGCGGCGGTGAAGCTGTGGTGCTGGGCCGCCGCGTCGAACACCCGGAACAGGTTCAATTGCGGCAGCCGCGCCGCCCGCCGGCCGGCCCGGCCCTCCCGCGGCGGCGCAGCCTCGGGCGGGGCAATGGCGGCCGTGGGGCGGTCCGGCGGCACCGCGCTCATCTCTGGGCTGCTCTGGGTTGGTGGTTTCGGGGCGAGCCGGTTGATCATGCCGCGTCGAGCACGCTGTCGTCACGCAGCTCGACGATGCCTTCGAGCTGCGGGATGACGTCGCAGCCGAAGCGTTCGAGCGAGGCCAGGGTCTCGCGACGCCCGATGCCGGCGAAGCCCGCGAAGCAGGACAGATGGGTCGGGCGCAACACCTCCAGCTCCTGATGCAGCTTCTCGGCGCAGTAGTTCGCCGGGCCGATCACCGCATTGTCCAGGAAGTCGTCCAGCGGCGGCTCGTCGTTCAGCGGCATCAGGCGCAGGAACGGACCGTCCTTGCTGGGCTGCGCCGTCGCCAGCGGCACCGCCGCGCGCGCCAGGTTGCGGACGCAGCGCGCGGCATGGCGCGCATCCTCCGGATCGTCGGTGACATAGACGTAGCGCTGCACCGCCAGCGGCATCCGCCGGGCGTCGCCGCCGGCCGCGGACCAGCGCTCGGCGATCAGGTCGCGGAACCCCCGGGCGGCGTCGAGGCCGCGATGACCGAAGCTCATGAACGGCGTGTGGCCGCCCCGGACCATGCGCGCCACCACCGCGGGGTGGCTGCTGGCGACGTAGACGTCCGGCATGGCCAGCCCGAAAGGCCGCATCGACAGCTCGGTGTGCGGAATGTCGAAGATCGCGCCACGGTGCTCCACCACGCCCGAGGTCAGCCCCTGCTCCAGGATGTCCCAGGCCTCGAGCATCCGCTGGTGGCGCTGGTCGGAATCGACCCGGTAGCGGTCGAATTCGTAGGGCTGGTAGCCGCAGCCGAGGCCGAGGACCAGCCGGCCGGAGGTCAGGAGGTCGGCGAAGGCCGCCTCCTGCACGATCCGCAGCGGCTCGTAGAAGGGCAGGGCCAGCACGGCCGGGCCGAGGCGGATGCGGCTGGTCGCGGCCGCGCAATGCGCGACCATCAGGAGGGAGGACGGGCAGATCGAATGGTTCGTGAACTGGTGCTCGGCGAACCACGCGATGTCGAAGCCGAAATCCTCGGCCATGCGCACCGTGTCGACGGTGGTGCGCAGCACCGATGCCGGCGAGGTGTTGCGGTCGTACAGCCCCATCAGGCTGAACAGGCCGATCTTGACCATGCTTGCCTCCTGCGCCGACGGTAGGGGCTGCCCCGGCCCCGGGCAAATTAGCTGTTCTAATCCGACGATAACCGCTGCTTGCCGCTTCGCCGGACGGGTGTCCGCGCTAATCGGTGCAGTAGAAATCACCGTTTGTCCGGCCGGCCCCGTCCTGGACAGAGTGTCCCGTCGGCAACGAAACGACACGGGAAGGCGGAGCGGAGATGCAGGGGCACACCATCGTCGTCACCGGCGGGGCCAGCGGGCTGGGCAGGGCGGTCTGCCTGCGGCTGGCGCGGGCCGGGGCCAGGATCGCGGTGATCGACATCGACGCCGCCGGCGCGGCCGCCGTGGTCGAGGAGATCCGGGGCTTCGGCGGGGCGGCCGTGTCCGCGGTCGGCGACCTGACCCGGCGCGACAGCGCCCACGCGCTGTTCGCCGAGGTCGCCGCCACCGGCCGGGTCCACGGGCTGGTCAACTGCGCCGGGGTCTATCCGCGCCGGCCGATCCTGGAGGTCTCGGACGAGGACTGGGATTTCAGCTTCGCGGTCAATGTCCGCGGCCTCTACCACATGAGCGTCGCCGCGATCCGGCACATGCAGGGGCAGGGCGGCGGACGGATCGTCAACGTCGCCTCGATCGACGCCTTCAAGGCGCATCCGAAGAACGCGCATTACGCCGCGATGAAGGCGGCGGTGGTCAGCCTGACCAAGAGCCTCGGGCACGAGGTCGCGGGGCAGGGCATCCTGGTCAACGGCGTCGCCCCGGCGGCGATCGCGACCGAGAAGGCGAAGGCGGCCGGCTTCCTGCCGGAGCTGGCGGCGCAGACGCCGATCGGCCGCGCCGCCGAGCCCGACGACGTGGCCGACGTCATCCTGTTCCTGGTGTCCGGGCAGAACCGCTACATGGTCGGCGAGACCGTGGCGGTGAGCGGCGGATACTTCATCCCCTGACATCGATCGACTTCGAGACTTCCCGCGCAAAGGGGCGCCACAGATCATGCATTTCGGTCTCTTCAGCCTGATGGGCCTGCGCGACAACCCGGGCGGCATCGCCGGCGTCATCGCCGACACCAGGGACATGGTGAAGCTGGCCGAGCAGGCCGGGTTCGAGATCGCCTGGTTCGCCGAGCACCATTTCACCAACTACTCGATCAGCGTCTCGCCGCTGATGATGGCGGCGCATATGGCGGGGCAGACCAGCCGCATCCGCCTCGGCGCCGGGGTCGTGGTGCTGCCGCTGTACCATCCGATGCGGGTGGCGCAGGAGATCGCGCTGCTCGACCAGCAGTCGGGCGGCCGGGCCGTGCTCGGCGTCGGCACCGGCTACCAGGCCTATGAGTTCGAGCGCTACGGCGCCCCGGTGGCGCAGAAGACCGAGCTGTTCCTGGAATACTGGGCGGTGGTCGAGCAGGCGCTGTCCGAGGGCCGCGTCGCCTTCTCCGGCAAGCACATCACCGTGCCGGAATCGGTCTTCACCATGCGGCCGGTGCAGACGCCGATGCCGCCGGTCTACTGCACCTCCCCGCATCCGGCGATCCTGAAGGCGCTGGCGCGCTGGGACGGCGTGCCCTTCGTCACCGCCGGCTGGCGCGGCACCAAGGCGCTGTTCGACATCGTCGAGCAGGTCCGGGCGAGCTGGGTGGCGGCGGGGCTGGACGGTGCTGCCATGCCGGTCGCGCTGCAACAGTACATCCATGTCACCGACAGCCGTGAGGAGGCGCTGGCGGCGGCCGAGCGGGCGCGCTATGTCGGCCGCATGGTCACGGCGCTGCGCAACCCCGAGCTGGTGCTCGACGGCTCCTTCGTCCAGGCGCCGGCGCTGCCGGACGAGCCGCCGCTGGAGACCTTCGCCGACAACCTGCTGATCGGCGACCCGCACCATGTCGCCGAGCGGCTGGTGACGGAGATCCGGCGGCTGCAGCCGACCCATTACAACTGCTTCTTCCAGTTCGGCGACATGCCCGTCGCCCGTGCCCGGCGCGCGCTGGAGCGCTTCGCCACGGAGGTGCTGCCGCTGGTCGAGCGCGAGGTCGGACCGATCGCGTCGATCGGCGCCCGGCCCGCGACCGCCGCGGCCGAGTAGGGATCCCGGCGCACCCGCAAACGGGGCGCCGGCAGGAACAACAATCGCAAAAGGGGTGGCTTCATGGGCAAGTACAGGACATCCGCGCTCGTCCTCGCATCGGCGCTCCTCGCCGCGCCGGGGCTGCGGGCGGAAACCGTCGGTCCCGTCACCGACGCGATCGGTGTGGTCAAGATCGCCAAGGGGCAGTCGATCCTGATCGGCGGCTACTCGTCCCAGTCGGGCGGCGACACCAACCAGGGCATCGACGAGCTGCGCGGCTCGTCCCTCGCCATCGCCGATGCCGGCGGCGAGGTGCTGGGCTTCCCGGTCAAGCTGTTGTCCGAGGACGCGCAATGCACCGCGGAGGGCGGCCAGACGGCGGCGACCAAGCTGGCCGGCAACCGCCAGGTCCTGGCCGTGCTCGGCCCCAGCTGCTCGAGCGGGGCGCGGGTCGGGGCGCCGATCCTGTGGAATCTCGGCATCCCCAGCGTCGCCTTCGGCGCGACCGCCCCGGCCCTGACCGCCGCCGACCGGCCGGCCGACTTCCAGGGCTTCCTGCGGGTCATCCCGAACGATCTGAAATCGGCCGAATTCGCCGTCGGCTACGCGCTGAACACGCTGCATGCCAAGACCGCGGCGACGATCCATGACGGATCGCCCTACACCGAACAGCTGGTGCGCGCCTTCGAGGCGGGCTTCACCGCCAAGGGCGGCAAGATCGCGGCCAGCGAGGCGATCGCGCCGACCGACACCGACCTGCGGCCGGTGCTGACCCGGATCGCGACCAGCACGCCGGATATCATCTTCACCCCGGTCTTCACCTCCAGCATCGGCTTCCTGCTGCGGCAGCGGGGCGAGGTGCCGGCGCTGAAGGACACCGTGATCCTGGGCGGAGAAGGCGTGTTCAGCGCCAATGTGATCGAGGCCGCCGGGGCGGATATCGTCGGCTTCCGCATCGTCGGCCCGTCGACCGACCAGTTCTCCGACCGCTTCCCGGCCTTCGTCGAAGGCTTCAAGGAGGAGTATGGCGAGGCCCCGATCGGCGGCTTCAGCGCCTATGGCTACGACGCTGCGCTGTTGACCCTGGCCGCGATCAAGGCGGTCGGCCAGACCGATGGCGACGGCAACCTCTATGTCGGCCGCAAGGCGCTGCACGACGCGATGCTGGCGACCAAGGACCTGCCGGGCCTGACCGGCAGCCTGAGCTGCGGCCCGACCGGCGATTGCGGCGCCGCGACCTACGCGGTCTGGCAGTTCACCGGCGACGACCCGTCCAGCTTCGCGCCGGGCACCAACCCGAAGAGGATCTACCCATGACGGCGGCGGCCGACGCCTCCGCGCCGCGCCGCCTCCTGGCCGAATGGCTGCGGCGCTCCACCTGGGTCGACCATCTCCTGCTGGCGATCCGGATCGGCGTCGCCGCCCTGGTCCTCGTCGGGCTCGTCGGCAGCCTCGCCGCCGGCACCTATTCCGCGGCGAATCTGGGCTCGTTCTTCGTCTTCGGGCTGACCATCGGCAGCGTCTACGCCTTGATCGCGCTGGGCTACACCATGGTCTACGGCATCCTGCGGATGATCAACTTCGCCCATGGCGACGTGATGATGGTCGGCTCCTTCGCCGGCCTGTTCGCGGCGGTGGCGCTGAAGGACGCCGGCCTCACCGCCGGCGCGCCGCTGCTGGCGCTGCCGCTGATCCTGGCGGCCGGGATGGCGGTGGGGGCGACCGTGTCGCTCGGGGTCGAGCGGGTGGCCTACAGGCCTTTCCTGCATGTCCGGTCGCTGGCGCCGCTGATCTGCGCCATCGGCCTGTCCTTCGTGCTGCAATACGGCGCGCGCGGCCTGTTCGGCACCCGCAACCGGGCCTATCCGGATCTTGGCTGGATGGAAGGGACGATCGTCCTGGGCTCCGTCTCCGTCCCGATCCCGCAGCTCGTCGCCTTCGCGGCGGCGCTGCTGATGCTGGCCGGGCTGGTCGCGGTGGTCCGGTTCACCCGGCTGGGCAAGGCGATGCGGGCGGTGGCCGAGGACCGCGATGCCGCGGCGATGGTCGGGATCGACGTCGCCCGGGTGATCGTCGCCACCTTCGCCATCGGCGGCGCCATGGCCGGGGCGGCCGGCGTGCTCTACGCCCTGGTGTTCAAGCAGATCACCGTGTTCATGGGCTTCGCCCTTGGCGTGAAGGGCTTCGCCGCGGCGATCCTCGGCGGCATCGGCAACCTGCCCGGCGCGATGCTGGGCGGGCTGGTCCTCGGCGTCGCCGAGGCGCTCGGCCCGGCCCTGCTGCTCGAAGGTTTCGGCCTGCCGGCGCCCTATCAGCTCAAGGACGTGATCGGCTACGGCATGCTGGTCATGATCCTGATCTTCCGGCCCCAGGGGCTACTCGGCGAGCGCCTGTCGGCCAAGCGGGCATAGGGGAGGGGAGCCATGGCCTTCGACGTCGTCACCAGCTCCTTCCGCGTCGGCCGGCGCCGCCGCGGTGCCGCGCCCGAGGCGCTGCGCGCGGGGGTCTTCGCCGGACTCGCCGCCATCGCCTTCGCCCTGGTCGGCGCCTATGTCCTGATGGACGAACGCTTCGTCGTCGAGGACGCGCTGACCCTGGCACAGGCCGTCCTGCTCGCGATCGGCCTCGCCGCCGGGGCGCTCGGCGCCCGGGCCGCGGGCCGGGCCGGGGCAGGGGCCGCCGCGTCCCTCGGGCTCGGCCTCGCGGCCGGCCTCCTGGCCGGGGCGATGGTCGCCGGCCTGGTGCTGCTGGTCGCATCGGTCGACGTGCGCAGCATCCTGGTCGCCGCCAGCCCGGCGCTGACCAAGGCGCTCAGCCTCGGCCTGCCGCGCGCCTCGGCGGCGGCGCTGGCGCTCCTCGCCGGCCTCGGCGCCGCGGCCGGCCTGCTCGGCGGCGGACTGGCCCTGCTGCCACCGGCCGCGCGCAAGGCGCTGCTGGCCGGCCTCGGCGCGGTGCTGGCCGCCGGACTGTTCCGCGACGTCTTCGCCGGCACCCTCGACACCCTGTCCGGGCTCGGGCTGCCGACGCCCGACATCTTCGGCTCCGCCGGGATCATGCCCGGGCCGGCCGCGGCGCTGTTCGCGGCCGCCGCCGGCATCGCCGTTCTGCGCGCGGCCCTGGCCGGGCGGCGCCGGGACCAGCCGGCCGGGCCATGGCCGCGGCGGCTCGGCATCGGCCTGCTGCTGGCGGGCATCCTGGTCCTGCCGCTGGTGACCGGCGACTTCGTGGCCCAGGTGGCGATGCTGGTCGGGCTCTACGTGCTGATGGCGATGGGCCTCAACGTCGAGCTCGGCCTGGCCGGGCTGGTCGATCTCGGCTTCGTCGCCTTCTTCGCGGTCGGCGCCTATACGGTCGCGCTGCTCTGCTCCACCGGCCCCTATGCCATCGCGCATCTGTCGTTCTGGGCGGCGCTGCCGGTGGCGGTCGGCATCGCGGCGCTGGCCGGGCTGGTCTTCGGCCTGCCGGTGCTGCGGGTGCGCGGCGACTACCTGGCGATGGCGACGCTGGCGCTGGGCGAGATCATCCGCATCCTGGTCGTCTCCGACGCCCTGCGGCCGCTCCTCGGCGGGTCCCAGGGCATCATCGAGATCGCCCGGCCGTCGCTGTTCGGCTTTCCCCTGAACACCCCGGCCGAGCTCTACTACCTGGCGCTGTCGCTCGGCGGGGTGGTCGGGTTCGTCTCCTGGCGGCTGCAGCATTCCCGCACCGGCCGGGCCTGGCTGGCGATCCGCGAGGACGAGGACGTGGCCCAGGCGCTCGGCATCGACCCGGTCGCGGTCAAGCTCCTGGCCTACACCGTCGGGGCCGCCTTCGCCGGCGCGGCGGGGGCGGTGTTCGCCGTGCTGGTCGGTTCGGTCTACCCGCATTCCTTCCAGCTGCTGATCTCGATCAACGTGCTGGCGATCCTGGTGATCGGCGGCCTCGGCAGCCTGCCGGGCGTGGTCGTCGGCGCCCTGATGCTGGTCGGCCTGCCCGAGCTGCTGCGGGAGTTCGGCGAGTTCCGCTACCTGTTCTACGGCCTGGCCCTGGTGGCGATGATGCATCTCCGGGCCGAAGGCCTGTGGCCGGCCCGCTCAGCCAGGGAGGCCGCCGATGCGCGGTGACGGATCGATCCCGATGCTCGAGGTGCGGGGCCTGGCCAAGCGCTTCGGCGGCATCGTCGCCGTGCGCGATGTCGACCTGACCGTGCCGCGCGGCCGCGTCCATGCCGTGATCGGGCCGAACGGTGCCGGCAAGACGACGGTGTTCAACTGCATCGCCGCCTTCCTGCCGCCCTCGTCCGGCGTGATCCGGGTCGACGGCGTCCGCGTCGACGGGCTGCCGGCCCACCGGGTCGCCGCCCATGGCGTGGCGCGGACCTATCAGAATGTCCGCCTGTTCCCGAACATGACGGCGCTGGAGACCGTGCTGGTCGGCCGCCACCGCCGGCTGCGCGCCGCCTTCTGGGAGGCGGTGGTGGGCACGTCGCGCTTCCGCCGCGAGGAGGCGGAGGCCCGCGATCGGGCCCGGGCGCTGCTCGACTTCGCCGGCATCGGCCACCGCGCCGGCACGCTGGCCCGGCACCTGCCCTATGGCGACCAGCGCCGGCTGGAGATCGCCCGGGCCTTGGCGACCGAGCCGTGCCTGCTGCTGCTGGACGAGCCGGCGGCGGGTATGAACCCGGCCGAAGGCCAGGCGTTGGCGCAGCTGATCGACCGCATCCGGCACCAGTTCGGCATCACCGTGCTGCTGATCGAGCATCACATGCGGGTGGTGATGGCGGTGGCCGAGCGGATCACCGTGTTCGAGCAGGGCCGGGTGCTGACCGAGGGCACGCCGGCGGAGGTCCAGGCCGATGAGCGCGTGATCGCCGCCTATCTCGGCCGCCCGCGAGCCCCGGCCGGGCCGCGGCCTGCACCCCGACTGCAGGAGGCGAGCGTCGCATGAGCATCGCGCTCGACGTCCGCGGCCTCACGGTCGCCTATGGCAGCATTGCCGCGGTGCGCGGCGCCAGCTTCCGGGTCGAGACCGGGGAGATCGCGACCATCATCGGCGCCAACGGCGCCGGCAAGACCACCATCCTCAACGCGCTGTGCGGGCTGCGCGACGTCCGCGCCGGCTCGATCCGGCTCGGCGATCGGGACATCACCGCGCTGCCGCCGCATGCGCGGGTGCCGCTGGGGCTGGCCCAGGTGCCGGAGGGGCGCCGCCTGTTCGGCCGGATGACGGTGGCCGAGAACCTGGAGATCGGCGGCTACGCCCGGACCGACCGGGCCGCGATCGCGGCTGATCTCGACCGGGTGCTGGCGCTGTTCCCGCGGCTGCGCGAGCGCATCCGCCAGCTCGCCGGCACGCTGTCGGGCGGCGAGCAGCAGATGGTCGCGATGGGCCGGGCGCTGATGACGCGCCCCCGCCTGCTGCTGCTGGACGAGCCGACCATGGGGCTGGCGCCGCAGGTGGCGGAGCTGGTGCTCGACGCCGTCCGCGCCGTCAACGCCGACGGCGTCACCGTGCTGCTGGTCGAGCAGAACGCCTATCGCGCCCTGGAGATCGCGGACCGCGCCTTCGTCGTCGAATCCGGCGAGATCTCGCTCGAAGGCAGCGGGGTCGAGCTGATCGACCATCCGCGGGTGCGGACCGCCTATCTGGGGTATGACGCATGAATGCCCTCTCACCCCACGCGGCCTTCGTCGGCCAGGATGATTTCCGCGCCGCGATGCGCGAGCTGGCCGGCGGCGTCGCCATCGTCACCACCGGCACGGGCGACGACCGGCGGGGGCTGACCGCGACCGCGGTCTGCTCGCTGTCGGCCGAGCCGCCGACGCTGCTGGCCTGCGTCAACCGTTCGGCCGAGAGCCACGCCGCGATCCTGCGGCACGGCGCCTTCTGCGTGAACCTGACCGCCGGCGAGCACCAGGCGCTGGCCGAACGCTTCGCCGGCCGGGCGGGGGTGCGCGGGGCCGAGCGGTTCGCGGCGGGGCAATGGATCACGCTGGCCACCGGCGCGCCGGTGCTCGCCGACGCGCCGGCCGCCTTCGACTGCACTGTGCTGGACGCGCTGGAGCGCGGCAGCCACACCATCTTCATCGGCGGGGTGAAGGCCGTGCATGTCACGCCGCGGCGGCCGGCGCTGGTCTACCGCTCCGGCCTGTTCGCCGCCCTGCCCTGATCCCGAACCGAAAGGAACTGCCATGCCGACGCTCGACGGTCGCGTCGCCGTGATCACCGGGGCCGGGTCCGGCATCGGCCGGGCGATGGCGACGGCCTTCGTCGCCGCCGGTGCCCGGGTGCTGGCGGTGGACCTGTCGGCCGAAAGGCTGGCCGAGACCAGAGCGCATGCCGGCGATCCCGAGGCCCTCGAACCCCATGTCGCCGACGCCGCCGACGAGGCCGCGATCGCCGGCATGCTGGCGGCGGCCGATGCCCGGTTCGGCCCGATCGACATCCTGTGCAACAACGCCGGCATCCTCGACCGCATGGCGCCGCTCGACGAGACCGACAACGCGCTGTGGCACCGCGTGGTCGGGGTCAACCTGACCGGCCCGTTCCTGGCCTGCCGCGCGGTGCTGCCGGGCATGCTGGCGCGCGGCCGCGGCGTCATCGTCAACACCTGCTCGATCGCCGGCCTGCTCGGCGGCCGGGCCGGCATCGCCTACACCGCGACCAAGCACGGTCTGCTCGGCCTGACCCGCAGCATCGCCGCGACCTATGGCGACCGCGGCATCCGCTGCAACGCCGTCTCGCCGGGGTCGGTGAGGACGGACCTCGCCGCCGGCGTCGAACCGTCCGCGGCAGGCTGGGCCTTGCGCCAGAAGGGGCTGGCGACGCGGCCGCCCCAGGCCGCGGCCGAGGAGATCGCGCCGGTCGCCGTGTTCCTGGCCTCGGACGAGGCGCGCTACGTCAACGGCGCCAACATCGTCGCCGATGCCGGCTGGACGGCCTACTGAGCGACCGAAGGGGAGGAGCATGACAATCAAGCGGCTGCAAACCGCCTATCACGTCGTCGCCGACATGCCTGGCGCGCGACGCTTCTACGAGGAGGTGCTCGGCCTCCGGCTCAAATTCGCCGATGGCGAGCGCTGGGCGCAGTACGATGCCGGCGGTGCGAATTTCGCGATCGGATCTCCGGCCGAGGGGCCGCCGGGAGCAGCGGGGGCGGTGATCGTGTTCGAGGTCGACTCGGTCGATGACTTCCGGGCCAGGGCTGCGGCCGCCGGCATCGAGATCCAGGGTGAGCGCGACATGGGCGGCCATGGCCGTGTCCTCACCCTGGCCGATCCCGAAGGCCATCCGATCCAGCTCTTCGAACGCGCACCGCAGGTGGGAGGATAGCCACAGATGGCGACTGAGGAGGCCGGCGAGGCCGTGGGGATCATCGGCGTCGGCGGGCTTGCGGGCTTCGTCGTCGAGGGGCTGCGGGCGGGCGGCGACAACCGGCCCGTCATGCTGTCGCCGCGGAACGCTGTGCAGGCCGAGCGGCTGGCACGGCGCTTCGGCTGCACGGTCGCGGCGGACAACCAGGAGGTGGTTGACAGCACCGGGATCGTGATCGTGGCGACGCGGCCGCCGGACACGCTGGCCGCGATCGAGGCCCTGCGTTGGAGCGACCGGCATCTGCTGGTCAACGTGGCGGCCGGGGTCCCCCTGGCGATGATCGGCAGCCGCGGCGGCGCGGCCAGGCTGGTCCGGGCGATGCCGATCGCCTCCAGTGCGATCGGTGCCGGCGTGACCGCGATCCATCCTCCCGATCCCAGGGCCGAGCGGCTGTTCGCCGCGCTGGGGCGCGTCATCCCGCTCCTCGAGGAAGAACAGTTCACCGCGGCCACAGCGGTGTCCTGCTCCCATCTCTGGCTATACGGGCTGATGGACGCGATGGTCCAGGCGGGTAGGGCGGGTGGACTGCCGACTCGGGCGGCGGTGGATTTGGTGGCGGGCTATGCCGGGGCAGCCGCCGCGATGGTGCTGGCCGGAGATCGGACGGCGCCGGTCAGGGCTCCACTCGATGCTCATCGGAAGGCGGGGAGTCTGACGGGACGAGGGTTGGAGGTTCTGGAGGCAGCCCGGGCATTCGAGGCTTGGCAGGCGGCGATATCAGCCGCCATTCCTCATCCGCCGTGTCGCTTGGATACCGCAGCCCCTTGCGCCGATACTGCGGCCGGGTGATCTCAGTCCAGACCATCTTGTGCTTCGTCGTCGCTCGCAACCACGACCGAATCACAACCGACTGATATCACTCAACTCCTTTCGGGTCAGGCGCTAGCCCGGCCATCGGCTTGACGACATAGCCGGCCCCGGTAAGGCGGCGCTTCACCGCCCGCGCCATCGCGACAGCACCAGCGGTGTCTCCGTGCACACAGACCGTATCGGCACGAGCGGGGATACGCTTGCCGTTGATCGAGACGATCTCGCCGCTTTCGACGATCCGCAGGACGCGCTCGGCGGCGGCTTCGGCATCATGCAGCACCGAGCCCGGCAGCTTGCGCGAGGCGAGATTGCCGTTGTCCGCATAGGCGCGGTCGGCATAGATCTCGCGGGCGAGCCGCAGCCCGGCCTCCTCGCCGGCCCGTTCGGTCGGCAGGCCGGGCATCACCACGAAGATGAAGTCGGGGTCCACGGCCTTGATGGCCCGGGCCACGGCGCGGGCGAGACCGATGTCCTCATTCGCCATGTTGCCGAGCGAGCCATGCGTCTTCACGTGGCCGAGGCGGCTGCCCTGGGCATGGGCGAGGGCCTGCAGCGCGCCGATCTGATAGATCAACTGCTTCTCGATCTCGTCGGGGCTCTGGCCGAGGATGGGCCGGCGGCCGAAGCCCCACAGGTCCATGAAGCTCGGATGCGCCCCCGCGCCGACGCCGCGGGCCTTGGCCTGTGCGAGCGTACGGTCCATCACCAGCGGATCGCCGGCGTGGAAACCGCAGGCGATGTTGGCCGAGGTCACGATCTCCAGCATCGCCGCATCGTCGCCCATCTCCCAGGCGCCGAAAGCCTCCCCCATGTCGCAGTTGAGGTCGATGGTCTTCATGGTCGCTCCACTCCCTGAGGCCCCGGCTCGATCGCCGAGCAGACGCCGCTGACGAGGTTGTGTGCGAGCAGGTGCTCGCTCGAGAGCCCGGCGCCGCCTTCGGACGCCTCGCACATGTGGCCGGTCATCGCCGCGATCAGCTCCTCATGCGCCCGCGCCGCCGCCGCGGCGTCTTCCACGGAGACGTGGGCGAAGCGCAGCAGGTCGCCGGACCGTTTCTGGCCGAGCCGCCAGAGATCCGGGCCGATGACCGTGGCGATCTTCGGATAGCCGCCCGTGGTCTGCCGGTCCGCCAGCAGGATCAGCGGACGGCCGTTGCCCGGCACCTGGATGCTGCCGTTCATGACGCCGTCCGACACGATGTTGAACCCGCTTGCATGCTCGATCGCGGGGCCGTCGAGCTGCGCGCCCATGCGATCGGCCTTGTCGGTCACGCGATACTCCGAGGACAGGAAGGTCGCGATGCCGGCCGGTGTGAAACAGTCGTCCTGCGGGCCCATCACGACGCGCAGGGGGCCGGCGTCCTTCGGCCGGTGCTCGGGCGCCAGCGACAGCAGCGGCGCCGGGGGCGCGCCGCGCAGCGGCAGGCGGTCGCCGCCGCGCAGCGCCCGGCCGTCCAGCCCTCCGATCGCCGAGCGCGAATGGGTGGAGAGGCTGCCCAGCGTGGCCGGAACCGCGAAGCCGCCGGCGAGGGCGAGATAGGCCCGCAGACCGCTGCGGGCGGTGCCGATCTCGATCCTGTCTCCTGGTCGAAGCCCATGGGCTCGCCAAGTCGCGGCAGGCCGGCCGTTGATGCCGAGCGGCATGTCCGCACCGGCGAGCGCGAGGCGGCAGGGGCCGCCTTCGATCGTGGCGGCGAGTCCCGTCATGGTGAGCTCGATCACCGCCGTGCCGCGCGGGTTGCCGACCAGGAGATTGGCGGTCTGCATGGCGAGGGTGTCCATGGCCCCGGAGGCCGAGATGCCGAAGCGCTGGTAGCCGAAGCGGCCGTTGTCCTGCAGGCTGGAGAACAGGCCGGGCCGGTCGATGACGAGCTGTGCGCCCATCACGCAGCGTCCCATTGCGCAACGATCTCCCCAGCCTCTGCCGCCTTGCACAGGTCTCGGTATTCGGCGGGTGAGACGGGCGCGAACCGGATCGCGTCTCCGGCGGTGAACAGGAAGGGACGGTCGGTCCGCCGTGGATCATAGGACCGCACCGGTGTCTGGCCGAGCAGGTGCCAGCCGCTCGGGATCTCCATCGGTGGCGAGACGGCCGTCTGGCGGCCGCCGATCGAGACGCTGCGCGGCGGCGTCTTCAGGCGGGGATCCGTCCTGCGGCTGGTATGCAGCGCCTCCGGCAACCCGCCGAGATAGGCGAAGCCGGGGGCGAAGCCGATCATGTAGACGCGGTACTCCGCTCCCGAATGGAGCGCGACCACGTCCTCCGCGGCCATTCCATGAGTGCGGGCGACGTGGTCGAGATCGACGCCATGTTCGCCGCCGTACAGCACCGGCACGCGCCAGAAGCCGCGGCGTCCGCTCGCCGTCTCGGGCGGAGGCCAGAGGGAGAGCACCGCCGCGCACAGCTCCTGCCGGGCGATGAGGAGCGG
Source organism: Inquilinus sp. NPDC058860 (assembly GCF_042743185.1). Taxonomy (NCBI): domain Bacteria; kingdom Pseudomonadati; phylum Pseudomonadota; class Alphaproteobacteria; order Rhodospirillales; family Rhodospirillaceae; genus Inquilinus; species Inquilinus sp. NPDC058860. The sequence continues at coordinate 24,741 of NZ_JBHYMS010000036.1, forward strand.
ATCGAACAGGATGAGCAGCGACCGATAGGTCGGCACCACCTCGCGCACGCCGGGCAGCGCCAGGGACTCCACGGCGTGGGCGAAGGCGATCACCTGCCGGTTCATCCGCTCGTCGATGTCGTCGCCGACCTCGACGACGAGGCCGCCATCGCCGGCATCCAGCAGGCGCGGCGAGGCGGGCTGCTCAATTCGCATGCACAATCTTCCATCGATCACGTCGTCCCGGCCCCATTGCCAGATGCGTGCCAGCCGGCGGGCCACACCGGCACAGCGCTCCGCCACCATGCCGTCCGTCGTCCATCATCCCTTTGCGGGCCTCGCTTTCGCCTGCCTCACCGCGACCGATGTCCGAGGGCCGGACCATCGCCCCAGCGGTGCCGCACCGCTGGGGCGACCCTGCCGTGACGCTGCTGGACCGTGCCGTTTCGCTCTGGGCAGCGCATCGCCGCGACCGGCGTGCAGCCCTCGGCGCGGTGGAGAGAGCGGCATGATCGACGTCCTCGCCCCGTTCCATCTCCTGCGGCCCTGGGCGCTGCTGGCCCTGCTGCCCGCCTTTGCCCTATGGTGGCTGGAGCGGCGGCGCGCCGACCCCGCGCTGCGCTGGCGCCGGGCGATCGACCCGGAGCTGCTGCGCCACCTGCTGGTGCGGCCGGAAGGCGCGTCGCGGCTGATCCCGGCCGATCTCCTGCTCGCCGCCTGGGTCATCGCGACGATCGCGCTGGCGGGCCCGAGCTGGCGGCAGGAGCCGTCGCCCTTCGCCGATGCCCAGCCGCCCGCCGTCATCGTGCTGCGCGTCACCCCCTCCATGGCCACCGCCGACGTGCCGCCGACGCGGCTGGAGCGGGCGCAGCAGAAGATCGCGGATCTGGTCGGGCTGCGCGAAGGCGCCGCGACCGGCCTCGTCGCCTATAGCGGCTCGGCCCATCTGGTGCTGCCGCCGACCGCCGACGGCAGCGTCGTCGCGGCCATGGCCGGGGCGCTGGCGCCGGAGGTGATGCCGCGCGAGGGCGACGCCCTGGCTGACGCGGTCGCCCTGGCCGGGCAGGTGCTGGCCGAAGGCGGGCGGGGCGGGTCGATCCTGGTGCTGGCCGACACCGTCGCCCCGGACCAGCTCTCGGCGCTACAAGACCGGGCCCCGCCCGGCGTCCCTGTGCTGCTCCTGCCGGTGGTGCCGCCGGCCCAGGGCGGCGCCGACCGGGCCTTGTCCGATGCCGCCGCCGCCCTGGATGCGGCCACGATCGGCCTGACCGTCGACACCGCCGATGTCCAGGCCATCGCCCGCCGCATGGCCCGGGCCGCCCCGGTCGGGACGGTCGCGGGCGAGGGACGGCGCTGGGAAGAGGCCGGCTTCTGGCTGGTGCCGGTGCTGGCGCTGTTCGTGCTGGGCTGGTTCCGGCGCGGCTGGGGGCTGCGCGCATGAGGGCGGCGCTCCACAAGACGGCCGCGGTGGCGGGACGGCATCCGCTGGCGCTGATCGGCTTCGCCCTGGCGGTTGCCCTGGCCGTGACCGGCAGCCGCGCGGGCTGGCTCGCGCTCTGGCTGACGCCCGACCAGCAGGGGCGCTGGCTGATGGAGCGGCAGCGCTATGCCGAGGCGACCGAAGCGTTCCAGGATCCGATGTGGCGCGGCGCGGCGCTGATGCGGGCCGGGCAGTTCAAGGAGGCCGCGGTCGGGTTCGGCGGGCTGGACACGGCCGAAGCCGCCTACGACCAGGGCAACGTGCTCGTCATGCTCGGGAAGTACGAGGATGCGGTCGGGCGCTATGACCGCGCCCTGGCGCTTCGCCCGGGCTGGGACGACGCGGTCGCGAACCGGAGGCTGGCGCAGCTCCGGGCCGAGCGGCTGAAGACCGAGGGCGGCGACGAGACGGGCGGGCAGGTCGCTGCCGACCAGATCGTGATCGAGCCGGGCAAGAAGGGCGGGGAAGCGGCGGACCAGGAACAGGGCGGCGGTGCGCCGATGAGCGACGCCGACATCCGCGCCCTGTGGCTCAGGCGCGTGCAGACGCGGCCCGGCGATTTCCTGCGGGCGAAATTCGCCTACCAGCTGCAGATCTCCGGGGCGCCGGGAGGGACGCCGTGAGGCGGCTCGCCTTCCTGCTGCTGCTCCTGGCCCTGGCCGGTCGCGCCGCCGCGCAGGACAGCGATGTGCTGGTTCGGGTGACTGCGGATCCGGCGGAGGGTGCGGTGATCGGCCAGCGGATCCGCCTCTTCGTCGACGTGCTGTTCCCCCACGACATGCCGCATCCGCCGAAGGTGACGGCGCCGGAGTTCCCGGGCGCCCAGCTGTTCCGCTTCGAGAGCCAGGCGACGACGATGAACGACCGGCTCGAAGGGCGCAGCTATGTCGGCCAGCGCTTCGAGTTCGCGCTCTATCCGCGCCGCGGCGGCAGCCTGACGCTTCCGGCCTTCGTCGCCACGCTTCTGGACCGGGCCGGCAATCCGGTGGGCAGCGCCCGCTCGGACCCGGCCTCGGTCGCCGTTGCGGTGCCGCCCGGCATCGATCCGTCGCAGCCCGTCGTCGCGTCCACGGATGTCTCGGCCGAGGAGCAATGGACGCCGGATCCGGCCAAGCCCTTCGTGGTCGGCGACGCGCTGAAGCGCAGCATGACGCGCACCGCCCTGGACGTGCCCGGCCTGGCGCTGGCCGCCCTCGATCCCTCGGCACCCGACGGCGTGCGCGCCTATGCCGACCCGCCGGAGATCGCCGACAGCATCGATCGCGGCGAGGTCACCGGCCGCCGCACCGATCGGGTGACGTATGTCTTCGAACGGCCGGGCACGTATCGTCTGCCGGACACCGCGCAGATCTGGTGGGACCTGGACGACGGCACCGCGCGGATTGCGCAGGAACCGGGCGTGGAGGTGGTGGTGCAGGCGGCAGAAGCCGCCGCGGCGGGGATGCCGGACGCTGGCGATAGCCGTCGACCATGGCTGCCGATCGCCGGCGCCGTCCTGGTGCTGCTGGCGGCGGGCGCCCTCGGCTATCGCTATTGGACCGCCGCCATGTCCTGGTGGCGCCGCCGGCGCGAGGCCCGAGAGGACGGCGAGCCCGCGGTGTTTCGCAGGCTGCGGCGGGCCTGCCGGACGGGCGATGCGGCTGCGACCTGCCGGCTGCTGCACGCGTGGCTCTCCTGCCTGCCGGCCCGGCCCGGCCCAGAGCCGCAGGTGCAGGGCCGCGGCCGGGCGGATCTGGCGTCGCTCTATGCCCGGCTGCAGCAGGCGCTGTTCGCCTCGCGTGGCGAGACCTGGACGATGGAGGAGGGGCGTGCTCTGGCCCGCATTCTCATCGCCTGTCGCCGCGGGCTTCGCAGCAGGGAGCGGATACGATCGTCGACATTGCCCGATCTGAACCCAGGGCCGATGCTGCTCGATCCCAGCCGTCGATAGGCTTTCCGAAGGGGGGATCTTCAAAGCCGCCGCTTGGTCCGGCTTAGGCGCCGGGGTTTTTGCTTTGAGACGCCGGGGCTCGGCATCTCTCGTCCGATCCGGTCTCCAGGCCACCGAGATCGGGACGCACGGATGCTCGACCTGCCGATCTGTGATCTAAATTCCCATCGCCCGCTGGATCGATTGTGTCAGATGGGCTTTGAGCGCCGCCTCGGCAGCGTCCGGATCCCTCGCCAGGCAGGCCCCGAAGATCTCCAGATGCTCCGCCATCGTCCGCCGCACCTTCGCTGCGGAATAGGCGTAGTGATGATCCAGACGGATCAGCCGGATGTAGTCCTGCGTCTGCAGGAACGCCCTGCGCAGGAGGGGGTTGTCGAGCGCATCGATCGCGCCGAGATGGAGGCTGGCGTCGACTTCCTCGATCCGGCGCGCCAGGTCGCGGTCGACATCGGCACCATCGACCCAGCCGATAGCCTCGCGATGCTGCGCGATCATCGCCTCGATCCGGTCGCGCGGCGCGGTCTCGGCGAAGTGCCGGATGGCGGGCGTCTCGAGGAACAGGCGCAGCTGGTAGGAGTTGCGGACCAGCGCCAGGTCCGGCTTGGCGATCTCGATGCCCGCGCGGGCCCGGATCGTCACCAGCCCTTCCGCCTGCAGCACCTGCAGCGCCTCCCGCAGCGGCCCCAGGGGCGAGCCGACGATCTCGACCAGCTCCGCCTGCGACATGAAGGCGCCGGGCTGCAGCCTGCGGTCGAACAACGCTTCCTTGAACCGCTCATAGGCGATGCGGCTGAGATTCGGCGCGGCTTCGGCGCGCAGCGTCGGCGGGTGTTCGTCGGATGACCGTCTCGGGGTGCTGCTCATTTGCCTGATGATTCAATTGCCACGTTTAGAAATATCTGTTAACTGAGTTGATATATCAATAACTGACACACAAGACGGCGCATGGAGGAGCCCGGGATGCGGCTGACCGATTTCACCCTGACCCGCTTCCAGTTCGCCCGCGACCGGGTGATCGGCGACAGCCAGGTCCGCATCGCCCAGGCGCATATCGGCGTGGTCGAGCTGCACACCGATGACGGGCGCACCGGCACGGGCTTCTTCCACAGCCTCTTTCATCCGCTGCCGGCGCTGGCCGAGATCGAGCGGATCTTCGCCGAAGAGGCGTGGCCCGGCCTGGCGGGGCAGGCGCCGGCGGGGCTGATCCACCGCGTCACCCGGCCCCGCGGCGGCAACAACCGCCGGACGTCGCTCGGCTTCGAAGAAGCTGTGGCCCAGGCGCTGTGGGATCTCGCAGCCCAGGAGGCCGGCCTGCCGCTCTACCGCTATCTCGGCGGCAGCGATCCCAAGGTGCGGGTCTATGCCAGCGGCCTCGACTTCCACCTGACCGACGACGAGTACGCGTCGCTGTTCCGGCAAGCGCGGGACCAGGGCTATCGCGGCTTCAAGATCAAGGTCGGCCATCCCGACATCGAATGGGATCTCCGGCGCCTGGCGCTGGTGGCCGAGATCGCCAAAGGCCACGGGCCGATCATGATCGATGCCAACGAGGCCTGGTCGCCGAAGGAGGCGATCCGGCGGCTCGACCGGTTCCGGCGCGCGGGTTTCGACATTCTCTGGGTCGAAGATCCCTGTTTGCGCGACGATTTCGACGGCCTGCGGGAGATCCGCCTGGCCGCGCCGCATGTGCTGGTCAATTCCGGCGAGTATCTCGACCTGCGCGGCAAGCGGCGGCTGCTGGAGGGCCGCGGCGCCGACCTCCTCAACGTCCACGGCCATATCGGCGACGTGATGAAGGCTGGCTGGCTGGCGGCGGAGCACGGCGTCCCGGTGACGCTCGGCAACACCTCGCTGGAGATCGGGGTCCACCTGGCCGCCGCGCTGCCGGAGGCCGATTGGCTGGAATACTCGTTCCAGAACACCAACCACCTGGTCGAGCAGCCGATCGCCATGCGCGACGGCTATGCCTACGCGCCGGACCGGCCGGGCCATGGCCTGGTGCTGTCCGCCGAGGCGCGGGCCGGGGCGGCACCGAAGGTGCTGCGGCCGGAGGAACTGCCGCCGGCCCCGGCGTCGACGCCGATCCGGCTCTCGACCTGAGCAGATCCAAGAACGCAAAACAGGGGAGGACATGTCATGCTCGTCGATCGGCGCACATTGCTGCGGACCGCCGCGGCCGTCCCGGTCCTGGCGCTCGCGCCGCGCCTCGCCCAGGCGGCGGCGGAAGGCCGCATCAACTACTGGCACCACCTGACCAGCGAGAGCGAGTTCAAGGGGCTGGAGGCGGTGATGGCGCTGTTCCGGCAACGCTATCCCGGCATCTCGCTGACCCAGGAGAACATCCCGAACCCGGAATACATGTCGAAGATCACCGCGGCGGTGGTCTCGGGATCGAAGCCCGACACGGCGATGGTGATCGCCGAGCGGGTCAACGACATGGTCGGGATGGGCGGGCTGATCGACATCACCGACCGGATCAAGGGCTGGGACAAGGCGGCGGCGTTCCCGGAGGACCGATGGAGCGGGGCGAGCGTCGGCGGCAAGGTCTACGGCGTCCCGGCCTTCACCTTCGTCGACTGGATGTACTACCGGAAGGACTGGTTCGACGAGGCCGGCATCAGCGGGCCGCCGAAGACCATGGCCGAATTCCAGGACGCCGCGATCAAGCTGACCGACCCGGCGAAGGGCCGCTACGGCTTCGGCCTGCGCGGCGGGGCCGGCGGGTACCAGTACGTGGTCGACATGATCGAGAGCTTCGGCTCGCCGATCGTCGTCGACGGCAAGCCGGCGATGGACAAGCCCAAGGCCGTCGAGGCGGTCACCTTCCTGTCGGAGCTGTTCACGCGGCACAAGGTCTGCCCGCCCAGCGCCCCCAATGACAGCTACCGGCAGATCATGGAGGCGTTCAAGACGGGCCAGACCGCCATGGTCTGGCACCACACCGGATCGCTGGCGGAGATCTCCGGCGCGATGAAGCCGGACCAGTTCATGACCGCGGTGCGCCCGGCCGGCCCCGCCGCCCACATCGCGCGGCTGACCTATCTGTTCAACGGCCTGATGTCGGACGCCAATGCCGACGCCGCCTGGGCCTGGCTCGCCTTCTGGGCGGAGCCCGACGCAGCGATCGCGTTCCTGGAGCAGACGGGGTACTTCCCGGCCTCGCCGGAGACGGCGTCGGACAGCCGCATCACCGGCAACGCGCTGTACGGCGCCGCGGTGGAGACGACCAAATTCGGCCGCCTGCCGCCCAAATTTATCGGGTCCGCGGGATGGAGCGACAATGTCGTGCTGCCCGAATTCCAGAAGGTGCTGGTCGGCCGGAGCACGCCGGAAGGCTGCGTCGACGCCCTGATGGCCGGCCTCGAGGCGGCCCTGCAATAACGGCCGGGCAGGCCGTCCGAGGGAGGCATGGAATGCGCATCGAGGACATCCGCTGCTGGGTGGTCGAGACCGAGCACCCGGCCCATCCCTATCGCTGGCGCAACGGGCTGGCCGGATCCGGCGACGGCACGCGAGCGGACCGGAAGCCGCTGAAGGCCGTGATCCGGATGGACACCGATGCCGGCATCACCGGCGCGATCGAGGTGACGAACGCCTGGGGCGCGATGAGCCTCGTCGATCGGCGGCTGAAGCGCCTGGTCGGCGAGAACCCGCTCCTGACCGAGCGGCTGTGGACGCTGATCTGGGAGATCGACCGGATCGATGAGATCCCGATGCCGCATCTCGGCATCGTCGACCTGCTCGCCTGGGACATCAAGGCCAAGGCCGCCGGCATGCCGCTGCACCAGCTGCTTGGCGGCCACGACCGCCGGGTGCCGGCCTATGCCTCCACGGTCACCTGGGATTCGATGGACGACTACGAGCGGCACATCAAGGAGTGCATCGACGCCGGCTTCACCGCCTTCAAGCTGCATGCCTGGGGCGACGCGAAGGAGGACGCGGCCTTGTCCCGCAACCTCCGGCGCTGGGCCGGGCCCGGTGCGGTTCTGATGTTCGACGGCTCGGCCGGCTGGGACTACGTCACCGCCCTGAAATTCGGCCGGGTGCTCGAGGCGGAAGGCTTCCTCTGGTACGAGGAGCCGATGCGGGAGTTCGAGCTGGGCTCGTACCGCAAGCTCTGCGACGCGCTCGACATCCCGGTCCTGGCGGCGGAGACCTCGGACGGCTGCCATTGGAACATGGCCAGCTGGATCCAGGCCGGCGCTCTCGATATGGCGCGGACCAGCACCTTCTACAAAGGCGGCCTGACCGGCGCGGTCAAGATCGCGCATCTGGCGGAGGCCCATGGCATGCGGGCCCAGGTGCACGGCATGGGCCTCGCCAACGCCCAGCTCTGCGCCGCCATCCGCAACAACGACTATTACGAGCAGCTGGTCATCTCGAGCGAGCAGATCGCGGGCCTCGGCAGCCTCGGGCCCCTGTCGGTCGAGGGCGGCGTGCTCACGGTGTCCGATCGACCGGGCATCGGCTTCGACTTCGACTGGGAGCGGATCGAGGCCACGGCCGTGGCACGGGCATGACGGCGCTGGACCTGCCCTCGGCGCCCGCGCCCGCCCGCCGGCTCGGCCCCCTCGGCCGCCTGTCGGAAAGCCGGCGCTGGGCCTACTACCTGCTGCTTCCCAGCCTGGTGCTGATCCTGGCGGTCGTGCTGTACCCGACGCTGTGGGGCATGGTGCTCAGCGTCCGCGAGATGAGGCTGAACCGGGTCGACCTCGGGACCGGCTTCGTCGGCCTCAAGCACTATGTCGCGCTGGTCCATGATCCGGTGTTCTGGCTGTCGCTGCAGAACACCGTCGTCTGGGTCGCGGGGGCCGCGAGCGGCGAGCTGCTGCTCGGGCTGCTGACGGCGCTGGTGCTCAACACCAGCCTGCCGGGCTTCCGCGTGTTCGGAGTCATGGTGCTGCTGCCCTGGTTCCTGCCGAATGTCGTCGCCGGCCATATGTGGGCGCTGATGCTGGATCCGCGCCTCGGCGTGCTCAACGACATCCTGGTGCGCGTGGGTGTGCTCGGCAGCTACAAGGCGTGGTTCGCGGATCCGGACATGGCGATGTTCGCCGCCATGGTGGTCGAGGTCTGGCACGGCTTTCCCTTCTTCGCGCTGCTGCTGCTGGCCGCCCTGAAGGGCATCCCCGGCGACCTCTACGAGGCGGCGGCGACCGACGGTGCCGGGCTGTGGCGCCAGTTCGTGCATATCACCCTGCCGCAGCTGCGGGTCGTGATCGTGGCGACCGTGGTGCTGCGCGTCATCAGCCTGGTGAACTCGCCCGACATCCTGCTGATCCTGACCGGCGGCGGGCCGGGCCGCTCGACCCAGGTGCTGTCGCTCTATGCCTTCCTGAAGGCGAACAAGGAGTTCAACTTCGGCTACGCCAGCGCGCTGTCGGTGGTCATGTTCCTGCTGCTGATGGTGTTCAGCTACGCCTATGTGAAGCTCTCCAACGCGATGAGGGACTGATGCTTCGCAGCCGTTCCGCCCGGCGCCGGATCCATGTCCTGCTCTGCTACGCCGCCGCCCTGTCGATCGTGGCCTTCGCGATGTTTCCGGTGCTCTGGGCGCTCCTGACCTCTCTCAAGCCGGAATCCGACATCGTCACCGCCACGATCCAGTACATCCCAGCGAGGGTGACGTTCGAGAACTACGTCGCGATCTGGACGCGGTCCAACTTCCCCACCCTGATCGTCAACAGCGCCGTGGTGACGCTGACGACCGTGGCGATCTGCGTCGTGATCGGGACACTCGCCTCCTATGCCGTCGCCCGCTATCGCTTCCGCGGCCGGCGCGAGCTGATGCTGTTCTACCTGGTGGTGCGGATGTTTCCGGCGGTCATGATCATCGTGCCGCTGTTCATCCTGATGCGCAGCGTCGGCCTGCTCGACAGCCGCCTCGGCCTGGCCCTGGCCTATACGACGTTCCTGCTGCCGGTCTTCATCTGGATGATGAAGGGATTCTTCGATGCGGTGCCGTCGGAGCTGGAGGACGCCGCCCGGATCGACGGCGCCTCCCGCATCGGCGCGATGCTCCGCATCGTCCTGCCGCTGGTGGCCGGCGGCCTCGTCGCCACCGCGGTCTTCGTGGCGATCGGGGCCTGGAACGAGTTCCTGTTCGCGCTGATGCTGACCACCAGCACCGGGTCGCGAACCTGGCCGGTCGGGCTGCAGCTCATGGTCGGGGAATTCCAGCTGCCCTGGGGCGCGCTCTCGGCCGGGGGCATCATCAGCATCGTGCCGGTCGTCGTGCTGTTCGCGATCGTGCAGCGGGCGATGGTGCGAGGCCTGACGGCCGGGGCGGTGAAGGGCTGATCAAAGCCGCGTCGCGATGTACTTGGCCTCGAGGAATTCCAGCACGCCCTGCGCGCCGCCCTCCCGGCCGAGCCCGCTCTGCTTGGTGCCGCCGAACGGCGCCGCCGGATCGGAGACCAGGCCGCGGTTGAGCCCGACCATGCCGGTCTCGATGCGCCGGCAGACCCTCAAGCCCCGCGCCAGATCGCGGGTGAAGACATAGGCGGCCAGGCCGTATTCGGTCGCATTGGCGAGGGCGACGGCCTCGTCCTCGGTCTCGAAGCGGCTGAGTGCGGCGACCGGCCCGAAGATCTCCTCCCGCGCCATGGCGGCGTCGGCCGGGACGCCGTCCAGCACGGTCGGCGGATAGAAATAGCCGGGCCCGTCCGGCCGCCGGCCGCCGCAGAGCAGCCGGGCGCCACGCGACAGGGCGTCGTCCACCAGCCGCTCGATCTTGTCGACGGCGGCCGGGTTGATCATCGGGCCGCATTCGGTGGCGGGGTCGGTGCCGGGGCCGAGCTTCAGCGCCGCCATGCGCGCCGCGAGCTCCGCCGCGAACCGGTCGTACAGGCCGGATTGCACATAGAGGCGGTTGGCGGCGGTGCAGGCTTCGCCGCCGTTGCGCATCTTGGCCAGCATGGCGCCTTCGATCGCCAGCTCCAGGTCGGCGTCGTCGAAGACGATGAGCGGCGCGTTGCCGCCGAGCTCCATCGAGCAGCTCACCACATGTCTCGCCGCCTCGGCGAGCAGCACCCGGCCGACCTGGGTCGAGCCGGTGAAGGACAGCTTCCGCACCCGGGGATCCGCCAGCATCGAAGCCGTCACCGGGCCGGGCGCGGAGGTGGTCAGCACATTGACGACGCCCGGCGGCACGCCGGCCTCGGCGCAGAGGGCGGCGAGCGCATAGGCGGTCAGCGGCGTCTCGCTCGCCGGCTTCAGCACCACGGTGCAGCCGGCGGCGAGCGCCGGCGCGATCTTGCGGGTGGCCATCGCCGCCGGGAAGTTCCAGGGCGTGACCAGCACGCAGATGCCGATCGGCTCGTAGTCGACGACGATATGGTTCGCGCCGGTGGGGGAGAGCATGAAATCGCCGCAGATGCGCACCGCCTCTTCCGCGTTCCAGCGGAAGAAGTCGGCGGCATAGGCGACCTCGCCGCGCGCGTCGCGCAGGGCCTTGCCGTTCTCCAGCGCGATCAGCCGCGCCAGGTCCTCGGCGCGCTCCGTCATCAGCTCGAAGCAGCGGCGCAGGATCTCCGACCGCCGGCGCGGCGGGGTCGCGCGCCAGGCCGCGGCCGCCTGCGCCGCCGCCTCGACCGCCGCCGCCGCATCCTCGATCGATGCGTCCGGCACCTCGGCCAGGAGCCGTTCGGTTGACGGATCGATGACGGGAATCGGCTTGCGCCCCGCCGGCCACAGCCGTTCTCCGCCGATCCAGAGGCCGCGGGCGCAACTCGCCGGATCGAGGGTCGATGCGGAACGGGGCGCAGCCGAAAGCGGCGTCGCAACGGTCATGGACGGAATCCCTTATTCGAGGACGGGGGCGGAGGCCGCGGCGTCCAGGTCGCCGCGATAGGCGGCGTCGACCAGGCAACGCATGTCGGCGAGCCCGATCGGGCGCGGATTGTTCTTGATCAGGCGCTCGATGCCGACCGCCTGCTCGGCGGTCCAGTCCAGCCTGTCGGCGGGCAGGCCGAGTCCGGCGAGCGTCGGCGTGATGCCGATGGCGTGCAGCAGCCGCGTCACTTCGTCGATGGCGGCGTCGGCCAGCGCCGCGCGGCTGGTACGCCCGCCATCGACCCCGAGCGCGACGGCGATCTCCGCCATCTCGGCCAGCGCCGCGGCGCGGTTGAAGCGCATCACATAGGGCAGGGCGGTGGCGACGCCGAGGCCGTGGGGCGTGTGGGTCAGGGCGCCGACGGGATACTGGATGGCATGCGCCGCCGCCGTGCCCGCCGTGCCGAAGGCGCAGCCCGCGGCCAGCGCCGCCATCATCACCTCCGCCCTCGCATCCTCGTCCGCCCCGTCGCGCCAGGCGCGTTCGAGGCTGCGCCCGAGGAGGCGGATGGCGAGCAGCGCGAAATGGTCGGTCAGCGCGCTCTTGCCGATGAAGACGTGCTGCTGCGCCAGCTCCGCCGAGGGCGGGCGTCGGCCGGCGGTGAACGCCTCGATGGCATGGGTGAGCGCGTCGGCGCCGGCGACCGCGGTCAGGGCGGGCGGGCAGGAGAGGGTGAGGTCGGGGTCGCAGATGGCCGCGGCGGGGATGAGATGCGGGCTCGAGATGCCGACCTTCAGCATGCGATCCGGGTCGGAGATCACCGCGACCGGCGTCGCTTCCGAGCCGGTCCCCGCGGTGGTCGGAACGGCGACGACCGGCAGCACCGGTCCTGGCACCTCGAACTCGCCGTAATAGTCCGGCAGCCGGCCGCCATGGGTCAGCAGCAGGGCGGCGCATTTCGCCATGTCGAGGCAGCTGCCGCCGCCGACGCCGATGACGAGGTCGGGCGCGAAGCCGCGCGCCTCCTCGGCGCAGCCGGCGGCGCTGTCGCGCGGCACGTCCGGCAGCACGCGGCCATGGACGTGGACGGCAAGGCCGGCCGCGCGCAGGCCGTCCAGCATCCGCTCGAAATCGGACGATGCGGCGAGGCGCTCGTCCGTGCACACCAGCGCCCGCCGCCCGAGGCGGCCGGCGACCGCGGGCAGGGCGGCGCGCTGGCCTTTGCCGAACAGGATCTCCTTGGGCAGCCGGATCGCCGAGAAGGACGTCACGATCGACTCCATCGATTGCCGCTGAAATCTGCTCCCGCAATATCCTATATCGAATCGTATAGGATATCGTATTGAACGCGGCGGAGGATCGTGCTAGCTGTCCTGCATTGTCAAGGGACAAAGCAGTGCGCAGTCAGAAACCACTCATCGCATCTCGTCCGGCGGCCGATCCCGGCGAGGGCGGTCCGGCGATCCATCGCGCGGCCAGCCTCGCGGAAGAGGTCTACGAGGCGATCTTCGCCCAGCTGATGGCGCTGAAGATCCCGCCCGGTGGCCGCATCACGGTCGACGCCCTGGTGCGCGAGTTCAACGTGTCGCAGACCCCGATCCGCGAAGCGCTGGGCCGCCTGGAGGGCGAGGGCCTGGTGGTCAAGACGCATCTCGTCGGCTACAGCGCGGCGCCTCAGATCTCCCGCCGACGCTTTACCGAGCTTTACGAGCTGCGCCTGCTGCTCGAGCCCGACGCGGCGCACAGGGCCGCGGCGGCGATGACGGATGCGGCGCTGCAGGTGCTGACCGAAGCGGCGGGGGTGATGTCGCGCCCGGATGGACCCGACGCACGGGCCCGCTACTCCCAGTTCGCGCGCGAAGACGCGGTGTTCCACGACAAGATCCTCGCGGTCGCCGGCAACGAGCTCATCCGCGAGACGCTGGCGCACCAGCACACGCATTTTCATATTTTCCGCCTGATGTTCCACTCGCGGGTCACCGAGGAGGCGCTCGACGAGCACGCGGCGATCCTGGCCGCCTTCTCCCGACGGGACCCGAACGAGGCCGGGCGGGCGATGCGCACGCATATCGAGCGGTCGCGCGATCGCCTGCTGCCGGCATTCGACTGATGTCGGCCGTGGTCGAGCCTGCCGAAAGGGAGAGGCATGGGGCCGCTCGGGAATTGCGCGGCTCGACGCAGATCCCCGCAGCCGGATGGGGGTCATCGGCGGAGCGGCGATCCGTGATACGCTGGCGGTCAAGGGAGGGGTAGCGATGGGACAGGTCGACGCCTGCGCGCTGAGCCTGACGAATGTCAGCAAATCCTACGGCCGCGTCACAGCCCTGCACAACCTGTCGTTCAGCGTCGCGGAAAGCCGCTTCTTCGTGCTGTTCGGGCCCAGCTCGGTCGGCAAGACGACGACGCTCCGCATGATCGCCGGTCTCGTCGCGCCGGACCGGGGCCGCGTCGAGATCTTCGGCCGGGATTGGACGCACGAGCCGATCGCGGGACGCGGCGTGTCGATGGTGTTCCAGTCCTTCGCGCTCTATCCGCATCTCACCGTCCACGAGAACCTGGCCTATCCGCTGCGCGAGGCCGGGGTGGGGCGGGAGGAGATCGGCCGCCGTGTCCGCGAGACCGCGGCGATGCTCCGGCTCGACACGAAGATCGACCGCAAGCCCGGCACGCTTTCGGGCGGCGAACAGCAGCGGGTCGCGCTCGGCCGGTCCCTGATCCGGCGCCCCCGGATCCTGCTGCTGGACGAACCCCTGACCAACCTCGATGCCAAGCTGAGGCACGAGATGCGCGCCGAGCTCAAGCGGCTGCACCGCCAGTTCGGACTGACGATCGTCTATGCGACGCCCGACGAGCTCGAGGCGCTGTCGATGGGCGAGGAGATCGCCGTGCTGCGGGACGGCGGCGTCGTGCAGACCGGGACGCCGGACGAGCTCTACGAAGCACCGCGCGACCTGTATGTGGCCGGCAAGATCGGCTCGCCCGCCATGAACATGGTCAAGGGCACGCTGGCCCGCGACGGCACCGCCGTCGAATCCGCGATCGGCCTCCTGCCATGCCCGCGCAGACTGAGCACCGCGGAAGCGGGAGAGGCGGCCGTGGTGGGCATCCGGCCGAGCGACATCCGCCTGGCGACCGGCGGCGAAGGCGGTGTGGCGGCGAGCATCGCCATGCTGGAGCCGTTGGGCGACGTCACCGTGATCTCGATGGAGACCGGCGGCGAGACGCTTCGGCTGGTGCTGCCGGAAGCGGCGGCCTCGGGCCTGCTGCCCGGTCAGCAGGCCTCGATCGTTCTCGATCCAAGAAAGCTGCACGTCTTCCGGGCCTCGAACGGGCAGGCGATGACCTGACGCCGAGGCCGGACAAAAACAAAAAAGCCGATAACACATGGGGAGGAGATCTGAGAATGATGGCAACGACGAAGATCAAGGGCGTAGTGGCGGTGGCGGGCCTGGCCGCTTTGCTGATGACGGGCGGGGCCAGGTTTTCCCTGGCCGAAGAGGTCACGCTGTCGATGGCGGTGCCCGACTGGCCGCCGACGCGCGTCATGAAGAAGTTCTTCGACGAGCAGTACAAGCCGAAATCCGGCAACACCGTGAAGCTCGATGTCGACTTCATTCCCTGGCCCGATTTCTACACGCGCGTGAACGCCTCGCTCACCTCCGGTGAGCAGAAATACAACTTCATCGTATCCGACTCGCAGTGGCTGGGCGCCTTCGTCGAAGGCGGCTATTTCCGGAAGATCAACGATCTTCTGGATGCCGATCCCGAGTTCAAGAAAGCGTTCATGGAGATCCATCCCAATCCGCTGAACGCCTACGCGACTTATCCTTACAAGTCCGAGAACTATTACGGCTTCCCGCAGTTTCCCGACGTCCTGGTCACCTACGGGCGCAAGGACGTCCTCTGCGACGAGACCGAGCAGAAGAATTTTACGGCGAAGTACCAGAAGAAGCTGCCCTGCACGGGCGAAGAGATCGACGCGATGACCTGGGATGATTTCAGGAACGTCGGTGAGTTCTTCCGGCGCAAGAAGGGCGAGATGCTGGCCGGCAAGCCCGCCGACGACGACTTCTACGGCATCGCCTTTCAGGCCGGCAAGGCGTACGACTTCTCGTCCATGCAGATCAACGGCCTGATCTGGCAGATGGGCGGCGACATCTGGGACGAAACCCAGGTTCCCAAAGGGCAGGCGGAAGGCGTGGTCAACTCGCCGATCGCGGTGAAGGCCCTCGAGACGTATCTGAGCCTGATCGAGTACATGCCGCCGGTGGCCAGGACCGGCACCATGGACATCTTCAAATCGGACGAGCTGTTCCGTGAAGGCAAGGTCGCCATGAACGTCGACTGGATCGGCCTGGGCGAAGCCTCGCTCGACCCGAAGACCTCGAAGGTCGCGGACAAGCTGGTGTTCGGCCTGATGCCGGGAACCATCGGGGCCGACGGCAAGATGGTCCGCTGGTCCAACATCGGCGGGCAGCCCTTCGTGCTGACCACCTGGACGACCGACGTCCAGATCAAGGAGGCCGTGGAGTTCGTGAAGTGGTGGCTGTCCTCGGACGTCCAGCACCAGTTCGCGGCGGCTGGCGGCCAGTCGGCGATCAAGTCGGTGTATTCGGATCCCAAATACGTGACCTATCGCCCGTGGAACCGGGCATGGGCCCCGTCGCTGGACTGGCAGAAGGACGTGTGGCACGTGCCCCAGTTCTTCGAACTGCTGACTCAGCAGCAGGATCAGTTCGATCTCGCGATCACCGGCAAGCAGGACGCCAAGGCGACCTTGGACAACATCGCCAAGTTCCAGCAGAACCTGCTGACCGAAGCGGGCCTGATCCAATGATGTGACGAGGCCGCTGCCGCCGGCCGGCGGCAGCGATCCCGAGCCGGGGCCGGTGTGCCGGACCCGCCAAGCAGAACCGCGATCGAGAGCGCCCATGTCCGTGACCCCCATCATGTCGGCTCCCGGGGCCCGAACGTCGCCGGCATTTTCGCATATCGCCGCCGACAACTGGCGGCTGGCCATCGTCGTCGGCGTCGTCGTCTCCGTGGCTGCGGCGGCGGCGCTGCCCGCGGCCATCGCCTTCTGGATCGTCGGCGCCATGGCGGCGCTGGTCGCCGCGGCGTTCGCGGTCAACGCCTATCGCCGCCGCTACTATGGCGGGCTGCTGGTGGCGCCGGCCATCGCCGTGCTGTTCACGATGAACATCTTCCCGCTGCTGTGGTCGCTGGGGCTTTCGTTCTTTGCCTATCAGTCGAACCAGCAGTCGATCCGGTTCGTCGGGCTCGGCAACTATATCAAGGTGCTGACCAACGACATCGCCGCGGCGGACAACTGGCACGCCCTGACCAACACGGCCATGTTCGTCGTGCTCACGGTCGCGGCCCAGATGATCGTCGGCTTCCTGCTGGCCATGCTGTTCGCCAAGCAGTTCCCTCTGCGCAAGTATCTCCTGATCCTGGTATTGGCGCCGATGATGCTGTCGGTCGTCGCTTCGGGCGTGTTCTTCACCTACTACTACGACCCGACCTTCGGCATCCTCAGCTATGTGATGAACAGCATCGCCGACGGCCAGTTCATCCTGATGGACAGCAAGGCGGGCGCGGTGGGGGGCATCGTCTTCGCCGACGCCTGGATGTGGTCGCCCTTCGTCATGCTGCTGGTGCTGGCCGGGCTCGTATCCGTGCCGAAATATCTCTACGAGGCGGCCGCCATCGACCGCGTCTCCGCTTGGCGGCGCTTCTGGACCATCACCTTCCCCTATATCCGCGGGCTGCTGATGCTGGCGCTGCTGTTCCGCACCATCGAGGCGTTCAAGCTGGCCGACCTCGTCATCCTCCTGACCAAGGGCGGCAACGACACGATGACGATCTCGTACCACCTGATCCGGATCGCCAACGAGCAGAACAAGACCAGCGAAGGCGCTGCGATCTCCTACATCATGCTGTTCATGGTGATCGTCCTCACCAACCTCTACCTCTATCTCGCCAATCGCCGGAACGGGGAGAGCTGACCATGGTCTCCGGCCCGTCCATCTGGGAACGCATCGGTTTCCGCCGGAGCCACGGCGTCGCGGAGGCCGGCTGGGGACGCACCCTGGTCGTGGCCGGCGTCAGCCTGGTCTACTTCCTGCCGGTGCTGTTCATCATCTTCACCGCGATCAAGCCGCAGGAGCTGGCGCTGTCGGTGCCGCCGACGCTGTCGCCGACCGCGCTGTTCGGCCTCATCCCCGACCGCTTCGTCTTCACCCCGACCTTGGAGAATTTCGGCTCGGTGTTCTCGCGCGTGATGACGGCCGGCGGGCAGCCGGAGGCGACCGGCTTCGACCGCTTCTTCTTCAACTCGATCGTGATCGCGTCGGTCTCGGTCCTGCTCGCCCTCGTCCTCGGCACGCTCGCGGCCTACGGCTTCTCGCGCTACCCGCTCAAGGGCAACGACACCTACCTCTTCATCATCCTGACCACGCGGATGCTGCCGGCCATCGTCGTCATCATTCCGGTGATCCTGATGTTCCGCGCCGTCGGCCTGTCCGGGTCCTATCCCGGCATCATCCTGCTCTACACCGCCTTCAACCTCGCCTTCACCATCTGGATGATGAAGAGCTTCTTCGACGAGCTCTCGACCGATGTCGAGGATGCCGCCCGCATCGACGGCTCGTCCGAGGTCAAGGTGTTCTGGAAGATCTGCCTGCCGCAGGTCGTCGCCGGCCTGGCCGCGACCTTCGTGTTCGGGCTGATCCTGACCTGGAACGAGTTCCTGTTCGCGCTGCTCCTGACCGGCGCCGACACGCGCACCGTGCCGGTGGCGATGAACCAGGCCGTCTCCTCCGGCGGCCGCGGCACCGACTGGACGCTGCTGGCCGCGATCGAGACGCTGTTCCTGATCCCGGTCTTCCTCGTCACCTTCTTCCTGCAGAACCACCTGCTGCGCGGCGTCACCTTCGGCACGGTCAGGAAATAGCGATGTCGACCATCGAGATCCGCGGGATCACCAAGGCCTTCGGTCCGTTCGTCGCGGTCCGGGACGCCGACCTGTCGGTCGCGGCGGGCGAGGTCGTCTGCCTGCTCGGCCCGTCGGGCTGCGGCAAGACCACGACGCTGCGCATGATCGCGGGGCTGGAGCGCGCCACGGCGGGCGACATCGTGATCGCGGGGCAGCGCATGAACGAGCTGTCGCCGCAGAAGCGCAACATCGCCATGGTCTTCCAGTTCTATGCGCTGTATCCGGCGCTGACGGTCGGCGAGAACATCGCGATGCCGCTGCACCGCGAAGGCATCGGCAAGGCGGAGGTCGCCGCCCGGGTCGGCAAGGTGGCCGACATCCTGCATCTGCGCGATGTCCTGGACCGGATGCCGGGGCAGGTCTCCGAAGGGGAGAAGCAGCGCGTCGCCGTCGCGCGCGCCATCGTGCGCGATCCCAACTGCTTCCTGTTCGACGAGCCGCTGTCGCGGCTGGATGTGGAGCTGCGCCACGCCATGCGCGGCCAGATCAAGGCGGTGCTGTCGAACCTGTCCAAGGCCACGGTCATCGTCACCCACGACCAGCTCGAAGCCCTGACCATGGCGGATCGGATCGCGATCATGCGCGACGGCATGATCGAGCAGGTGGGCAGCCCGCACGAGGTCTTCGCCAGGCCGGCCAATGTCTTCGTCGCCAGCTTCATCGGCACGCCGCAGATGAACCTGATCGAGGCGGAGCTCAAGGGCTATGGTGGCGGCAAGGCGACGGTCACCTTCGACCAGCAGGACGTCGATCTCCCCGCGAACCCCGCCGTCGCCGCCCTGGGGCCGGGACGGGTCACGGTCGGCGTGCGCCCGCGCGCCTTCACCGTCGTGCCCGAGGACACCGCCGGCACGATCGACGCCATGACCGAGCTGATCGAGCCGATGGGCGCCGAGATGCTCATCCATGCGCGGACCAAGGCCGGCGGCGACATCCGGGTGGTCGTGCCGCGCGACAGGAAGGTGAAGATCGGCGAGCCGCTCCACCTGATTCCGGATCCCATGCAGACCCACATCTTCGCCGCGGACGGCAAGGCGGTCCGCGCATGAGCCGGCATGATCGAGGCAATGGCGGGCTGTCGTCCGCAGGCGCGCGCAGGCTGGAATACGCGATCATCGGGCTCGGCGTCGCGGCGCTGCTGCTGATCTTCCAGCCCTTCAATATTGCGTTGTTCACGGCCGGGGGCGTCATCGTCATCGTGGCGGCGCTGGCGAACAACCTGCTGCCGCTGGCGCAGCCCGGCATCCCGAAACGGTCCGTGGTGAAGGCGGCGATGATCGTCGCCATGATCTTCTGTCTCACCCTGCTGGTCGCGATCGCCGCCGCGCATCTCTACGGCCAGTTCTTCCTGAAGCCGCCGGATCCCAGCACCGTCACCGGCAAGGCCCAACTGGCCGCCAAGCCCTGGTACATGCACGGCTTCACCTGGACGGTCGCGGTCATCGCCTGCGTCCTGGCCGGCGTGCTGATGCTGCAGGGGCGCTGGCGCACCGGCAGCGAGGAAGGATCCGGCGAGCACAATCCCTCAACATCTCCAGGAGAGTGAACAATGAGCCTTCATCAAGCCGCCCTCGTCCAGCGGATGCAGCAGCTGATGTCCACATCTCCGGTTCCCTCCATCTCGACAGAGCTGCTGGTCACGGCGGATGGCGAGCTGAACCGGGAGCTCAACAGCTTCCTGTTCGACCCACCCTCGGATCCGACCCTGCTGAAGGGCAAGCGGATCGCCATCTGCTGCACCAACGGCGTGGAGGAGGTGGAGATCCTGGGCGCCCAGCGCTGGCTGACGGAGCACGGGGCCACGGTCCACATCGTCTCGCCGCGCATCGGCGAATTCGATCCGACGCTGGGGCTGCGCTTCCCGCCGCAATGCGCCACCCATGTCCTCGCCATCCGCCTGATGGAGAATGCGGGCTGGCTGAAGATCGACCGCTACACCGACGAGGCCAAGGCCGCGGATTACGACGCCGTCCTGTTGCCCGGCGGCTGCTGGAACCCCGATGCGCTGCGCATGGACAAGCCCACCCTGGCCTTCGTGCGCGCCATGGATGAAGCCGGCAAGCCGACCACCGCAATCTGCCATGGCCAATGGGTGATGGTCAGCGCCAAAATCCTCAAGGGCAAGCGCGCCACCGCGGTGTGGAACATCCAGATCGACCTCGAGAATGCCGGCGCCGTCGTGCTCGACGAACCCTGCGTGGTCGACGGCAACCTGATCACCGCGCGCTTCCCCTACGACCTGCCGCGGCTGGTCCAGGCCATGGTGCAGCAGCTGCTGGCCGCGAAGGGCGAGGCGTCGGCGGCGCAGTGAGCGCGGATCTCGCCTGAAGGGAGCGGGCCGACGATCCGCAACGGCCGATGGAGGCTACGGCATTCACACATCGGCCGGCACCGGGTTTGCGAGATCATTGCCTCTCCCGCTTGCGGGAGAGGTCGGACATCCGAAGGATGTCCGGGTGAGGGGATAGCGGCCTCGCCGAAAGCACAGCTTTGCCAGGGGCGAGTGCATGATCCGCCCCGCTCCTGAAACGCTGGCCCTGGTGTCGCGGTCGAGCCGCCCTCACCCGGTCTCGCTGCGCGAGCCCGACCTCTCCCGCAAGCGGGAGAGGCAACGAACAGGGCCCAACGAGGGTGCGGAAGAGATGTGTGACTTCAGAAGAGATGTGTGACTCCAATAGCCGATGGAGGAGGGGGGCATGAAGTACGGGTTCAACCTGCTGCTCTGGACGGGACACGTCACCGACGAACACGCCCCCCTGCTGAAGGCGCTCCGGGAGACGGGGTATGACAGCATCGAGATCCCGGTCTTCGAAGGCACGGCCGACGACTACGCCCAGCTCGGTGAGCAGCTTGCGGTGCTGGGCTTCGATGTCACGGCCGTGAGCGTGCTGGGGGCAGGGCACAACTGCCTTTCGGACGACCGGGCCGAGCGGGAGGCCGCGCTGGACCGGGCGAAGTGGGTCGTCGACTGCACCAAGGCGCTCGGCGGGTCGATCGTCGCCGGCCCGATGCACTCGCAGCTCGGCCATTTCACGGGCCATGGCCCCACGGCCGAGGAGCGCCGGCGCGGCATCGAATTCAACCGCCGCGCCGGCGACCACGCCCAGCGGCAGGGCGTACGCTTTGCCCTCGAGGCGCTGAACCGCTTCGAATGCTACGTCCTCAACACGATGGAGCAGCTGGCCGACTATCTGGACGAGGTGGACCATCCCGCCGTGAAGGGGATGTACGACACCTTTCACGCCAATATCGAGGAGAAGGACCCGGTCGCCGCCATCGGCACGATCAGCCGCCACATGATCCATGTCCATGTCTCGGAGAATGACCGCGGCACGCCGGGCAAGGGCCATGTGCCGTGGGGCCCTACTTACAAGGCGCTGCGGGACGCGGGCTATGACGGCAGGCTGACGATCGAGGCCTTCGGCCGCGGCGTTCCGGCGCTCGCCGCCGCCACCCGCGTGTGGCGCGACTTCTTCCCCAATGAGGAAGAGGTCTACCGATACGGCTTCGCGCAGATGACGCGGGGCTGGGCCGATGCGGGGTGCTGAGCGATGCGCTTAGGTCTCGCCCGAGAATAAGTGAGCCGATTGATGATCGGACTTCCACCTCAACTGTCATGCCCGGGCTTGACCCGGGCATCCAGAGACTGTCGACATCTTCTGGATTGCCGGGTCAAGCCCGGCAATGACAATAAAAGAATGACGTCCTCTTCCCTGGAGCACGAATTCTCGGACGATGCCTTGCCGGACCGTTACCCCCGCAGGCGCAGGCGCATGACGATGTCCTGATCATGGTTGCCGAAGCCCCGGCCGAAGATGTTGAGGCCACCCGGGTGCTCGGCATTCTCGTCGATGCCGACGCGGAGGCGGATCGCGTGATGGTCGTTCAGGCGGAGCTGCTCCAGCGTCACGTCGGAGGCACGATTGCCATCGACGAACGCCCCCTCATCGGTGACCTGCCAGGTGACGAGCTTGCCGTATTGCGAGCCGGCCAGCTTCCACCATCGCGGCGTATAGCGGCCGCGGATATCGCCGTAGTCGCCCGGCGACGTCCAGGTCGCGACGGCGACATGGTTGATCCACAGCGTGATGTCGGATGGCCAGTCGCTGTTGGTGCCGGGCACCTCCGACGACAGCTCCATGGTGACCTCGAGCTGTTCGATCGCCTTTTCGACCACCTTGGCGTTGTTGGGGAACTTGTATTCGACGAAGCCGCGGCCGAACCAGATCAGGGACGCCTTCATCCGGTTCGGATCGAGAAAGTGATCGGGGACGTCGAGCAGGCCGAGCACGCCGTCCGTCGAGCACAGCCCGCAGGGGGCGCTGACCTCGCAGGTCGTGTAGAGGCCGATCGGCATCGCGACCTCGATGATCCGGTCGTCCTGCAGGGCATCGGGGTCGTCGAGCCGGACCGTGATCTCGTCATAGAGGGCGGAGCAGACCTTCTGCTGTCCTTTGCTCGCCTTCACGGCCTCGGTGCGGATCAGCTCGGCCCGCTCCAGCTTCTGCACGTTGATGGCGACTGTCGACTGCGGCAGCTCCAGCTCGCTGCTGATCTGGTTGACGTTCAACGGCCCGCGCCGCCGGAGAAGCCTGAGCATGGCCAGCCTGACGGGCGAGGCGAGCGCTTCCAGCGCCTCGCTGCCGTCGCCGGCCATCAATGTCAGCAACCGGCGCTGTGGGACGTCCATCGCACGATCATCCTTCGGGAGAAGCGGCACGGTAACGCGACGTTCATATCATCATAAATGATACATATCAAAATGATTGACGCATTCTCTGAATGAGGCTTCACTCCTGCCGAGCCGGCCGCAGAACCGGTCAGAAAGGGAGAGCCTATGCGCGCCATCAAGCTGCTCGTGCTCGCCTTGGCGAGCCTCATCGCAAGCACTGTCGCGGCATCCGCCCAAGCCACGATCTCGGAGCTGCCGCGCCGGGAGACGCTGATCCTCGAAAACCCGGAAGGGACGATCAAGAATCCCGGCTGGTTCAACATCTGGGCCATCAACGCCGGCGGGCAGTACACCGGCCTGCACCAATTGGCCCTCGACACGCTCTGGTACATCGATCCGGAGCGGGGGCTCGACGGCTCCTGGCAGAATTCCCTGGCCGCCGAGAAGCCGATCTACAATGCCGATTTCACGGAAATGACCGTGAAGCTGCGTCCGGGGATCTACTGGAGCGACGGCGTCGAGTTCACCGCCGACGATCTCGTCTACACCGTCGAGACGCAGATCAAGACCCCGGGGATGCGCTGGAGCGCGCTGCTCTCGCTCAACGTCGACAGTGTCAAGGAGGTCGATCCGCAGACCGTCGTCTTCAAGCTGAAGAAGCCGAATTCCCGCTTCCACGCGCTGTTCACCGTGCGCTTCAACGCCATCTGGATGATGCCGAAGCATGTCTTCGAGAAGGCGCCCGACCCGCTGCGGTTCGACTTCAACAAGCCGGTCTCGCTCGGGGCCTACACGCTCAACAGCTACGACCCGGACGGCAAATGGTTCGTCTGGCAACGACGGGACGACTGGCAGCGCACCACGCTCGGCCGCTACGGCGAGCCGGGACCGAAATACGTCGCCTATGTCGACCCTGGTCCGCCGGACAAGCGCGTGATCGCCCAGCTCAACCACGACCTGGATGTGATCCATGACGTCGCGCCCGAGGGCATGTTCACCCTCGCCAAGCAGTCGAAGTCGCTGAAGACCTGGTTCAAGGGCTTCCCCTACGGCCACCCCGATCCGACCCTGCCGGCCGTGATCTTCAACCTGCAGAATCCGGCCTTCCAGAACCATGACGTGCGCTGGGCCCTGGCCCTGCTGATCGACATCCGGGCCGTGGCGATGGCGTCCTACCGCGGGGCCGCGACGATCTCGGCCATCGCCGTCCCGCCGACCGGCACCCATCCGGACGACTACCACAAGCCGATGCAGGAGTGGCTGGCCGCCTTCGAGCTGGACACCGGCAAGGAGAAGATCAAGCCGTATGACCCGACCATGGGGCAGCAGATCGCGACGATGCTGCGGCCGTCCATGGGCGACCAGATCCCGACCGACCCCGCCGAGATCGCGCGCTCCTTCGGCTATGGCTGGTGGAAGCCGAACCCCACGGCCGCGGCCGAGCTGCTCGAGCGGGCCGGCTATGCCAAGCGCGGCAACGCCTGGTACACGCCGGACGGCAAGCCCTTCTCGATCAAGATCATGGTCGAGGGCGACTCCCGCCCGGTGATGACGCGGGCCGGCACCATGATCGCCCAGCAATGGCGCCAGTTCGGCATCGACGCCAAGATCGACGTGGCGCAGGGCACGAACATGCTGGACCGGCGCGGCGCCGGCGATTTCGACACCTTCATCGGCTGGAGTGTCGAGACCTATGGCGGCCACCCCGACCTCGCCTTCTTCCTCGACAGCTGGCATTCCCAGTTCGTGGCGCCGGCCGGCAAGACCCAGTCGCCGCGCAACTGGCAGCGTCTGACCAGCCCGGAACTCGACAAGCTGATCGAGCAGATCCGGACCGTGTCCTTCGAGGACCCGAAGACGGTCGAACTCGGGCGCGACTACGCCAAGTTCATGGTCCGCGAGATGCCGATCATCCCGCTGATGGCCTACAACGTCTTCACGGCCATGGACGAGACCTACTGGACCGGCTACCCGACGGCCGAGGACCCCTACACCGATCCGGTGCCGAACTGGGGCAATTCGCGCCTGATGATGGTGCGGCTCAAGCCGACCCAGCCCTGATCCCCGCGAAAGTCCCGCGGTGCCCGAAAGGCCCGGGTGCCGCGGGCAGCCCGAGGGCCGGAGACATATGAAGCCCTTCCTCGCCTATCTCGCCAAGCGGCTGCTGCAATTCGCGCTGGTCGTCTTCATCGGCGTGAACATCACCTATGTCATCACGCATGCGACGCCGATCGACCCGGTCGAGCAGAGCGTGACCGCGGCGACTTCGTTCGGCGTCACCAGCCCCGAGGCGGTCGAGATGATGCGGGCCTCGCTGCGCCAGCTCTACGGCCTCGAGGGATCGCCGGTCGAGCAGTATCTGTCGTTCTGGCGACGGGTCGTCGTCGGCGATTTCGGTCCGTCGCTGTCCGCCTTCCCGACCCCGGTCTCCACCCTGATCTGGCGGGCCATGCCCTGGACCGTCGGGCTGCTTCTCGCCTCCACCCTGATGACCTGGATCATCGGCAACCTGATCGGCGGGCTCGCCGGCTACTACCGGCGGAACCGCCTGCTGAAGCTGGCCGGGATCGTGTCGATGGGGGTTCATCCGATCCCGTACTACATCGTCGCCTTCGTCTTCCTGATCGTGTTCGGCTTCGTCTGGCCGGTGCTGCCGATCAGCGGCGGCGCCAGCATGAACGTCAATCGCGAGGACGGCTTCGGCTTCGCCCTGGACGTGCTGGTGCATTCCATACTGCCCAGCCTGTCGCTGATGGCGGTCGGCATCGGCGGCTGGTTCATGGGCATGCGGGCGCTGGTGTCCAACATCGTGACCGAGGACTACGTCACCTATGCCGAGCTGGCCGGCGTCGGCCGCCGGCGGATCCTCGGCTCCTATGTCATGCGCAACGCGCTGGGGCCTCAGGTCACCGGCCTCGCGCTCCAACTCGGCGCGATCTTCAACGGCGCGATCATCACCGAGCAGGTGTTCGGCTATCCCGGCCTCGGCTCACTGCTGATCAGCGGGGTTCATGCCGGCGACTACAGCCTGGTGCTCGGCATCACCTCGGTGTCGATCATCGCGGTCTCGGCCGCGGTCCTGGTGATCGACCTCCTGTTTCCGCTGATCGATCCGCGCGTGGAGGTCCGCTGATGCAGTTCCTCGCCATCCTCCGGGACCTCGTCCGCTACAATTTCGAATTCGCCGCGGGCCTGGTCCTGGTGGGGCTCGTGCTCGTCATGGCGCTGCTGTCCTTCGTGTCGCCCTACCCGCCGCTCGACGTCTATGTGGTGGCGCCGGACGTCCCGCCGTCATCGGACTACCTCTTCGGCACGACCTCGCGCGGGCAGGACGTGTTCTGGCAGCTCACCCTCGCGATCCGCAACACGCTCACCTTCGGCATCGTGGTCGCGGTGCTCAGCCGGATCATCGCGCTGCTGGTCGGGCTCGTCGCCGGCTACAAGGGCGGATGGGTCGACCGGGTGCTGATGTCGATCAACGACACCTTCGTCGTCATCCCGCTGTTCCCGATCCTCGTGCTGTTCTACTTCATCATGCGCGACGCGATGAGCTGGGCCATGCTCGCGCTGATCACCGCCGGGCTCGGCTGGGCCTATGACGCGCGGCTGATCCGCGCCATGGCGATGAGCCTGCGGTCCCGCGAATTCACCAACCAGGCCTATTTCTCGGGCGCGAGCACCGGCCGGATCCTGGTGCAGGAACACCTGCCCTTCGTCCTCCCGATCGTGTTCTCCACGACGATGAACAACATCAACTGGTCGATCGGCATCGAGGTCACGCTGTCGGTGCTCGGCTTCACCGACATCAACACCCCGACCGTGGGCGGGATGATCTACTGGGCGAACCAGCACACGGCGCTCGTCGCCGGCGTGTGGTGGTGGATCGCCTTTCCGGTGGCCCTGGTGGTCATGCTCTTCGTCGGGCTGTTCCTGCTCGCGATCTCGATGAACGAATACATCGATCCGCGCAGCCGGCTCGCGCGCATGGGGGGCGGCGCATGAGCCCGGCACCGCTGCTCCAGGTCTCGGGCCTCAAGGCCTACTATCAGATGCGCTTCTTCGGCGTGACCCGGGAGGTGCGGGCCGTCGACGACGTCACCTTCGCCATCCGCCGCAACGAGGTCTACGGCCTGGCCGGGGAATCCAGCTCCGGCAAGACCACGCTGATCAAGACCATCGCCCGCGCGATCCGCCCGCCGCTGAACGTCGTCGGCGGCTCGGTCACCTTCGACTTCAAGGACGGCCGCCGGGACGTCTACGCGATGTCCCCGGCCCAGCTCGACGCGATCCGCTGGAGCCGCCTGTCCTATGTCAGCCAGGGCTCGATGAACGTGCTCAACCCGGTGCGCCGGATCCGGCACAGCTTCGTCGACTTCGCCGCCCGCCACCTCGGCGGCACCCGGCAGGCCTTCTTCGCCGCGGTCTCTGCCCATCTGCGGCGGCTGTCCCTCGACCCGAAGGTGCTCGACGCCTATCCGCACGAGATGTCGGGCGGCATGCGCCAGCGCCTGACCATCGCGCTCGCCACCATCTGCCGGCCCGAATTCATCATCGCCGACGAACCGACCACCGCGCTGGACGTCATCGTTCAGAAGGGCGTGCTGGCCATGCTGCGCGAGGTGCAGCAGGAGATGGGCTCCTCCATCCTGTTCGTCACCCACGACATGGCGGTGCATGCCAATCTGACCGACCGGCTCGGCATCATGTATGCCGGCCGGCTGGTGGAGGAGGGGCCGACCGCGGAAATCTTCCAGCGCCCGTTCCATCCCTATACGGCGCACCTCATCTCCAGCCTGCCCCGGATCGGGGACGAGGTCAGGCAGGCCGGCCTGCCGGGGGCGCCGCCGAACCTGGCCGACCCGCCGGCGGGCTGCCGCTTTCACCCCCGCTGCCCGCTGGCGGTGGGGCGCTGCCGCGAGGCGGCGCCGGCGCTGGAGGAGCTCGAGCCGGGGCACCGCGTCGCTTGCCATGTCGCCAAGGCCAGGGCCGGCGGGGCGGTCCTGGCATGACCACCCTTCTGGAGATCCGGCAGGTCAGCAAGACCTTCAGGTCCGGAGGGCTGTTCGGGCGCCATGTGGTGCACGCCGTCGACAGCGTCGATTTCGCCCTGGCCAGCGAGCGGCCGGAGATCTTCACGATCATCGGCGAGTCCGGCTCGGGCAAGTCGACGCTGGCGCGGATGATCCTGAACAGCGTGTCGCCGAGCGGCGGGTCGATCCAGTTTCGCGGCCGCGATCTCGCGGCCATCCGCAGCCGTCGCGACCGGCTGGCCTTCATGGCCGAGGTGCAGCCGGTGTTCCAGAACCCCTTCGAGGCGTTCAACCCGCTGAAGCGGCTCGACCGCTATTTGTACATGGCGGCGCGCCGCTTCTGCGGCGCCAAAACGCGCGACGATGCCGAGGCCCGGGCGGATGCGGCGCTGCGCAAGGTCGGGCTCACGCTCGCCGAGGTCCGCGGCCGCTTCCCGCACGAGATGTCCGGCGGGCAGCTGCAGCGCGTGGCGATCGCCCGTGCCCTGGTGCCCGAGCCGGCGCTGGTGGTGGCGGACGAGCCGGTCTCGATGATCGACGCGTCGCTGCGCATGACGATCGTCAACATGTTCCGGACGCTGCGCGACGAGTTCGGCGTCTCGATCATCTACATCACCCACGACCTCGCCACCGCCTACACCATCAGCGACCGCCTGATCATCATGGAGAAGGGCAGGGTGGTGGAGAGCGGGCCGGCCCGCGCCGTGCTCGACGCCCCGAGCCACCCCTATTCCATCCGATTGCTGCAGGCGGTGCTGCCCGTCGGCAACGCCTGGCGGGACGAGCGTCCCGCCGAACCCAGGCCCCAGCCGGCGGCCTGACCGTCCTCCCGTCTCTCTCGGAGTCCGACATGCAGACCGTCAAGGTTTCCATCGACCGCAACTTTGCCATCGGCGAGACCGACCCTCGTCTGTTCGGCGCCTTCGTCGAGCATCTCGGGCGCTGCGTCTATGGCGGTCTGTACGAGCCGGGACATCCGAGCGCCGATGCCCAGGGCTTTCGCGGCGACGTGCTCGCACTGGTGCGTGAGCTGGCGCCGACCATCATGCGGTATCCGGGCGGCAATTTCGTCTCGGGCTACAACTGGGAGGACGGCGTCGGGCCGGCCGACAAGCGTCCCCGCCGTCTCGATCTCGCCTGGATGTCGATGGAAACCAATGCCTTCGGCACCAACGAGTTCATCGACTGGTGCCGGGCGGCCGGCATCGAGCCGATGCTCGCGGTCAATCTCGGCACGCGCGACGGCGACGCCGCCCGCCGGTTCCTCGAATACTGCAACTTCCCCGGCGGGACGGAGCTTTCGGATCTTCGTCGTGCCCATGGCTGGCCGGAACCGCACGGTGTCAAGTTCTGGTGCCTCGGCAACGAGATGGACGGCGCTTGGCAGATGGGGACCAAGACGGCGGAAGAATACGGCCGCATCGCCACCGAGGCTGCCAAGCTGATGAAATGGGTCGATCCGTCGATCGAGCTCGCCGCCTGCGGCTCCTCCGGCCGCACCATGCCGACCTTCGGCGCCTGGGAGGACACGGTGCTCGAGCACAGCTTCGAGCATGTCGACTTCATCTCGCTGCACACCTATCTCAACGACTATGCCGGGGACACGCCGGCCTTCCTCGCCAGCTCCGACCTGATGGACTCCTTCATCGACGAGGTCGTCGCCATCGTCGACGCGGTGGCGGCGCGGCGGCGCTCGTCCAAGCGCATCATGCTCAGCTTCGACGAATGGAACGTGTGGTACCGCACGCGCCGGAGAGGTGAGGGGCGGACCAAGCTCGGCTGGCCGGTCGCGCCCGAGATCCTCGAAGAGGTCTACACCATGAAGGATGCGCTGGCCTTCGGCGGGGCCTGCATCTCGCTGCTCAACCACGCCGACCGGGTGCGCTCTGCCTGCCTCGCGCAGCTGGTGAACGCCATCGCGCCGATCATGACGGAAACCGGCGGCCCGGCCTGGCGGCAGACGATCTTCCACCCCTTCGCCCATTTCAGCAATTTCGGCCGCGGGCGGGTCCTGCGCGCGCAGGTGGCCTCGCCGACCTATGCCGCGACCTATCACGATCCTCGCGGCACCGCCGACCTGACCTTCCCACTGCCCGCCGTGCCTTATGTCAAGCTCGCCGCCGTTCACGACGAGGCCGGCCGGGCCGTGACTCTGTTCGTCCTCAACCGCCATCTCGACCAATCGGCCCCGATCGGAATCGACGTGCACGGCTTCGGGGACCTCGAATTGTCGGAGGCGCTGGAAATCCGCGACGACGATCTCTCCGCGACCAATACCAGGGAGACGCCAGACCGCATCACGCCTCGCGCGCTCAATGGCGTGCGGGTCGAGGGCGGGCGGATCGCGGCGACACTCGGGCCTGCGTCCTGGAACGTGATCAGGCTGTCGGCCTCGGCGTGACCACATAGGCGAGGTCCTCGCGGATCGCGAGCTTGTTTGCTTTCTGCCCCGGCTATGCTTGCGTCGCGTTTGTGACGACAGCGCTCAACCTCAGCGAAGCGCGATGGATAGCCGGACGGCGGATGCGGCCTTCCGGGTCGCCAATGTCGATTGCAAGGCGGCGATGAAGTCAGGAGTCGAGTTTGTCGACGTCATAGACGAGATGCAGCGTCTTTCTGCACCACTTCAACAGTATGTCCCGTTCGCGGCCCGAATTGACCTCGGCCGCCGCGGAGAGGCACGCGACCGCCACGTTGTGCTGGAGGCGGGCAAGGGCGCGGGCCTGTTCCGCGGTGACCTTTCGCGCGAACTTCCGTTGCGATGCGACGATGCGATGGAAAACCTCCTGATCATGCCGTCTTTCAAGGTCCGCCAGGTCTCGTGAACTGCTCATCGCGAACCTCAGCTGCCAGTGACCCCGGGAATTTATGGTTTCGTCACGGGACAAGCTTTCAAAGACGGCATCGGCATAGGCTTCCAGCCCCTCGCTTCCGTCAAACCGGGCGTCGATCTCGTCCAAAAGGTTCAGGGTCTGTTCAAGCCACTGCCGGTAGATCTCGTAATATATATCTTCCTTTTTTGAAAAAAACTGATACAGGGTTCCAATGCTGATGTTTGCATTTCTTGCAATATCATTGGTCGTTATCTTGTCGGCAGGGCCGGCGTTGAGCATGGACAGCGTCGTGTCGAGAATGAGACGGACTTTCGCCTTCGATCGGCTCTGCTTGGCGGATTTCCTCCCGACCGCGGGGGGCTCTTCTCCTTCCTGCAACACGACCTCCAGGTTCGCTTCCTGCCCAATGTCCATAGAACAGGACAAGATTTCTTGAGGAATATGGCCGATTTTCTCTGGTCTCGACAGCGGCAGCGCCGCCTGGATGGGCCGCATTGTTAGATCGCAGACTCTCCTCCCGCAACTGGCCTCAACTCATGGGAGCGCCATAGGGCCGCCTCCCGCAACTGATATTTTGAGCTATTGCTCACATTTATGTTGCGCGGCCGATCCCGGGATCCTAAGAGAGGCACCGCATATCAACCTCCAAGCCGAAAGCCAGGACTCCAGATCATGGGCCACAGGACCGATGCTGAGATATTCCGGCTTGATCACGGCGACGATGCTGCTTGCAGTGGAGGGCGCTGCCGCACAGGACACGCCGGACCAGGGAACGCTCGCGCTCGAGCCGATCGTCGTCCAGGGTGCGGGCGGGGCGGACGACCGGGCGACGATCATCGCCCCCGGATCGGCGGTCGGCAGCAAGACTGACACGCCGATCCTCGACGTTCCGGCGTCGGTCTCCGTCGTCACCGAGAAGGAGATGAAGCAGCGCGGGGTCGAGTCTCTCGACGATGCGCTGGCCTATACCTCGGGTGTCGTCACCGACATTTACGGCAGCGACAACCGCTACGATTTCTACCTCATCCGGGGCTTCTACCAGACGAGCCTGGGCACCTACCGCGACGGCCTGCCGATGCGGATCCCGGGCTTCGTCGGCAGCCGGGTCGAGCCCTACGGCATGGAGCGGTTCGAGGTTCTGAAGGGCTCGACATCGACCCTGTTCGGCCTGAACGCGCCGGGCGGCCTCGTCAACGCCGTCACGAAGAAGCCGCTGAGCTACACGTTCGGCGAGGCCTACGGGACCTTCGGCGACGGCCATGTCGAGGGCGGCACCGACTTCGGCGGCCCGATCGATCCCGAAGGCAAGTGGCTGTACCGCTTCACGGCCAAGGGCCAGGACGGCAGCGACGGCACGGACCATTCCAATGACGACCGGATCTATGTCGCCCCGGCGGTGACGTGGCGGCCGACCGATCGGACGGAACTGACCGTCTTCGCCGACTACTACAAGCGCGACGGCAACACGTCGCACGGCATCCCGCTGGGGTCCGGCATCGATCCGGACACCTATCTCGGCGAGCCGGACTTCGACAAGATGGACACGGAGGAATGGAACCTCGGCTACCGCTTCAGCCACACATTCGAGAACGGGCTCCAGTTCCGCCAGGGCCTGCGCTACACCGACCTCGGCCTGACCTATGAATCGGTCTACGGCGCGACCGCGGACCCGGCAGTGCCGCGCAGCGCCTGGGCGGTCTATGGCGACACACAGCGCTTCGCCGTCGACAACCAGCTGCAGTATGACGCGGGCTTCGGACCGGTCGACAGCCGCACCCTGGTCGGCCTCGACTACTCCTACGAACATGTGAACGAGCGTCGCGTCTTCGGCTCTGCGCCCGGCATCGACATCCACCATCCCGACTACTGCGGCAGGGCCTGCATCACCCTGCCGCCGGGCTACCGCTGGAACCAGGACCGCAGCGCCCTCGGCCTCTATGCCCAGGAGGAGGTGACCTTCTTCGACCGGGTCATCCTCACGCTCGGCGGCCGCTACGACAACGTCCGGACGGATTCGAAGTATCCGGAGAGCAATCTGTCCTACGGCGCGACGGACGAGGCCTTCACCGGCCGGGTCGGCCTTACCTACAGGCTGAGCGACGACCTGTCCGTCTATGCGAACTACTCGGAATCCTTCCAGCCGGTGTCGGCGGAGCTGGCCCTGCTCGGGCCACCGAAGCCGCAGGAGGGCGCCCAGTACGAGGTGGGCGTCAAATACCGGCCGGACTTCGCCGACGCGCTGTTCACGCTGGCCCTGTTCGACATCACCCAGACCAATGTCCCCTACTACATCAACGCCACCACCCAGGCGCAGGTCGGCAAGGTCCGCGTGCGCGGCGCCGAGTTCGAAGGCAAGATGGCGCTCGACGACCGGCTCAATCTGACCCTCGCCTATTCCCATTGGGACCCGGAGATCCTGGAGGACGGAACCGAGGGCAATGTCGGCAACCGGCCGCAGCTGGTGCCCGAGAACATCGCCTCGGCATGGGTGGACTACACCCTTCCGGGCCGCTGGACGTTCAACGACCTGACCATCGGCGCCGGCATCCGCTATGTCGGCTCGACCTTCGCGGACAACGCCAACACCATCCAGCTCGACGCCCGCACCCTGGTCGACGCGATGATCAGCTACCGGCTGGTCGACCACGCGACCCTGCAGATCAACGCGACGAACCTGTTCGACGAGCGCTATATCTCTTCCGTCGATACCTACTCCAACACCGCCTATTACGGAGACGGGCGGACCGTGAAGGCGACGATCAAGTACACATGGTGACGGCCGCGGGCGAGGAGACGGCGCCGGCCGCGCCGAAAGGCTGGCGCGGCCTCAGCCGGCGGGCCGCGCTCGCCGGTCTCGCGGCCTGCGCGATGGCGCCGGCCGCGCGGGCGGGCGAGTTGCGCTTCCGCCATGTCTTCGGCGAGACGGTGCTGCCGCGCCCGGCCCGGCGGGTGGTCTCGCTCGGCTACACGACCCAGGACCCTCTGCTGGCCCTCGGCGTGCCGCCCATCGCGGTGCGGCACTGGTTCAGCGACTTTGCCTACGGGATAGGGCCCTGGGCCCGGCCCTATCTCGGCGATGCCCGGCCCGTCGACCTCGTCGGCGAGGTCCCGATGGAGCGCGTCGCCGCGCTGCAGCCGGACCTTATCGTCGGCATCGGCTCCGGCCTCTCGGAGGCCGAATACGCCGTTCTGTCGAAGGTCGCCCCGGTCCTGATGCAGGACGCCGCCGATGCGGCCTTCGGCACGGCCTGGGATGCGACGACCCGGACCATCGGCCGCGCGCTCGGCAAGCCGGTCGAGGCCGAGGCCCTGATCGCGTCGGTGCGCGGGACGTTCGCGGCGGCGCGGGCGCGCCATCCGGACTGGGAAGGGAAGACCGCCGTGGCCGCCTATCACTGGGACGGCGAGACCGGCGCCTTCATCAGCGGCGACACCAGGGCGCGCTTCCTCGCCGAGCTCGGCTTCCATCCGACGGCGGCGGTGGCGGCGCTCACCGGCCCGAACGGCTTCTACGCGGCGCTTTCGCCTGAGGACCTGTCGCCGCTCGAAGCCGATGTCCTGGTCTGGGTATCGAACCAGGACGCGGCGCCGGACCTCGCGGCACTGCCGATGCGGCACACCCTGGCGGCGTACCGCGAGGGGCGCGAGGTGTTCGCGGCCGCCCTCGCGACCACGGCCATGTCATTCGGCAGCGTCCTGTCGCTGCCCTTCGCGCTCGAGATGCTGGAAGCCGACATCGCGGCCGCGGCCGACGGCCATCCCGAGACGCCGGTCGCCTCCGCCGTCGCGGCAGGGCTCGCGCCTTAAGGCCTTCCGGATTGCGCTGCGGCGCCTGCGCATGACGGCCGGCGACAGGGGGAAGGTCCGCCGGCAGAGCCGCGCAAAAGGGCCGGCATGTCACATGCCGTTCATGGACCCGCTCTAAGCTGAATCGATTCCTAATCATGCGGGCCGAAACGCCGCAGAGGCCGGAGAGACGTGTCACATGTCAAAAGTCAGCCCGTCGACCAACCATCCCGCTGCCGCCCATGACCCGACGACGGTGGATCGCAAGACCCTCGATGCGTGGGAGCAGGCCCAGAAGGCAGCGAAGGACGCGGGCATACGCTGGCAGCGGCCGGAAGGCGACAAGCGCTCGGCGCAGGACATCATCGATGACACGCCCCTGTTGCGCGGTCTCGGCAACCAGAGCGGCGTCCGGGACATGCTGGAGGACAGGGTCGGCGGCGATATCGACACGGATGCCGACGCCGCATTCCGGGCGGCGCAGGTCCTGGACCATGTCGAGACGTTCGACGAGAACGGAAACAGGATCGCCGGCAACGACATCGACAATGGCCGGATCGACGGCTTCACCAAGGGTGGCGACGCAAGGCATGGCACGGAAGCCGGCCGCCTGCAGGATTTCGGCAAATACGGCTTCTCCAACCTGAAGGGCGAGCTTCAGGACCTGGCATCTGTCGGCGACGACCCGGAAGCCCGCGCACAGGCCGAGAAGGTGGGTCTGAAATGGGAGCTGCCGGACGACGACAAGCGTTCGGCGCAAGAGATCATCGACGACTCCCCGCTGCTGAAGAATCTGGGCAACCAGAGCGGCGTCAAGGACATGCTGAAGGAACGGGTCGGCGATTTCGAGACGGATGCCGATGCCGCGTACCGGGCGAGCCAGGTTCTCGATCGCATCACGATGGTTGACGAGAAGGGCAATGCCCTGTCCGGCGGGGACGTCTCCAACACCAGCATCGACGGCTTCACCAAGAGCGGCGAAGCCAGGCACGGCACCGAGGCCGGCCGCCTGCAGGATTTCGGAAAGTACGGCTTCTCGACCCTTCCGGACGTGAAGAAGGCGGAGGATATCGGCAGCTACCAGGACTTCCTGAAAGCCAATCCGGATGCGGACGAAGCATCGAAGACGTTTGCCAAATACGCGGCCATCATCGGTGAAAACTACGACGCGATCAAAGGCAAGACCGGTTCAGGCGACCATCTGACGGCCGAGGCGCTGAAGACGTACAAGGACGAGAACCCGCAAATCAGCGAGGAATTCAAGGAGGCGCTCGATTTTTGGTCGCAGCCCGGCGCGTTCAACATGATCGAGACGGCGCAGGACCCGCTGAAGCTCAAGCCCGACGGCAATCTCAGCAAGGGCGACGTGAAGACCTGGCTGACGACGCAGGCTCCGAAGGATGCCGCCTCGGCCATCACGCTCCTGTCCGGTGTCGCCGATGCGAATGTCGTCGCCGGAACCGATACCAGCAAACTGAACAAGGACCTGTTCGAGCACCCCGAAAACCACTCCACGGAAGAAAAAGCCGCCGCCCTCCAGGACCTGCTGACGGCCCAGCAGCTGATCACCAAGGGGGCCGAGGCGGGCATGTGGAAGGACGACTACTCGATCGTCAGCATCGCAAACCGCGTGCGCAGCCATCCGGATCCGGAGAAGCTGCTCCAGGACGTCAACGATCATATCGAGACCCTCGAGAACGATCCGGAGGTCGTCAAGTATCTGAACGAGAACAGCGCCAAGCAGATTACCAAGCTGCTGGACGACAACAAGGGCCTCAAGGACGCCCTGCAAAAGACCTACGACGACGATATCAAGTCCGGAACGGTTCTCGACAGTCTGTGGGACACGAGGATGAAAGACGGCAAGACGGACCAGCAGGCGGTCCTTGCCGAGTTCTTCGGATCGGCGCAGACGTTCCAGGGCGCCCTGGGCATCAAGGACGCGGCGGATATCCAGAATGCCGTCAAGAACTCCAAGCATGCCGGCGAATTGCAGGATTTCTACGAGAATTCGCTTGCGTCCGGCGATCGCCTGAACGAGCTGCTCAAGGATAATTCGTTCGAGAAGGCAACCAGTGCGTTCAGCATGGAGGTTGCGCTGTACAACGCTGCTCTCGACCCCGAATTCACCGGGACGTTCGACAAGCAGCTGAACGAGAACTTCACGAAGATCGCGCAGGAAAACGCCTTCAAGGATGCTTCGTTCGACGACATCAAGACGGCGTTCGGCGTCAATGGCGGCGACGAGCTGGACGAGGAAAAGGTCAAGACCTTCATCGAGCAGGTCGGCAAGGACAATCCGGAGCTGTTCATCAACCAGGACGGGACGGTCGCGAAGCCCGACCAGATCCTGGCCACCTTCAGGGGCGACTGGGACCTGCTGCGCCAGGGGGCGAAGTCACTCAACGAGCTCAAGCTCTTCAGCCCGGATTCGTCGGTCAAGGGCGCCGCCGACAAGGGTGTCCTGCACGGCGTCAGCGGTCTTTTCCTGGCCGGCGTCACGATCGCCAAGGGCGCCAGCGGCTCGGGCAAGCTGACCGACCGGCAGATCGTCGACATCACCACCGGTTCGATCCAGACCGCGACAATCCTGACGGAAGGCGGCACCAAGGGCTACCAGGACTACCTGAAGGGCGTGAAGGGCAAGCTCGAGGGCGATCTTCTCGACCATGTCGGCTCGCTTCTCGACGATGTCTCCCCGGAAAGTCAGGGCCTTCAGGACAAGCTGAAGCTCAACGAGAAGCTGACCTCCAACCTGAACAAGTTCGAGCAGGCTGCCAAGGGCCTGGGCGGGATCGTCGGCATCGCCGCGGGCGCCTATGGCATCTTCGACGGCGTCCAGGCGATCCGCAAAGGCGACAAGGTCACCGGCGGCATCAGCATCACAGCGGGCTCCCTGGGCGCATTGGCCGGCTTGGCGTCCGCCGTGGAGGGCGGGCTGGCGCTGTTCGCCCCCAGCGTGGCGCGCCTGATCCCGGCGCTGGCCGCCGGGGGGCTCGGACTGGCCGCGGCGGGTGTCGGCGCGCTGGCGCTGATCCTTCCGAGCCTGATCGCGGAAGGCAAGCAGCAGAAGAGGGCGGACGAGTTCGGAGACCTGCTCGGCAGCTATCTGACGAAATACGAGATCGACGGCGTCAAGAACGGTGACATCTGGGATGTTCCGGATGACGAATGGCCCGAGACCGGCGACGGTCTGTCGTGACGTTCGTCTAGCCAAGACCTGGTAGCGAATGCAGAAGAGCCCGATGTGCCGGCATCGGGCCTGATGTCCGGTTGCGGGATCCGCGGCAACCGATGTCGACACCATCCTCCTGTCGCAGAAGACCATTGCGCGATATAGTTAGTTAGGTTAACTAACTGTAGTTTCGTGGAGCCGTAGGAGGCAAGGTGGCGGGCGACATCGTGGTGGGCGTCGATATCGGCGGGACTAAGACGCAGCTGATCGCGGCTCGCGATGGTGCGGTCCTGGCCGACAGCACCGGCCTCACCAAAGGCTGGCGCCGCCATCGCCCCGAGGAGGACGCGGCGGCGCTCGTCGCGATGGCTCGCGACGCGGCGGGCGGCGCCGAACCGGCCGCCATCGTCGTCGGCGCGCATGGCTGCGACAGCACCGATCAGTGCCGGGCGTTCCAGGACCGGATCGCGGCCCGGATCGGCGGCGCGGTTCTCGTGCTCAACGATTCCGAGCTGCTGCTGCCGGCGGCCGGCCAGGCGATGGGGATCTCCGTCATCGCCGGCACCGGCTCGATCGCGGTCGCCCGCCTGGCCGACGGTACCATGCTGACGGCGGGGGGCTGGGGCTGGTTCCTTGGCGACGAGGGCAGCGCCAGCGGCCTGGTGCGGGACGCCGCCCGGGCGGTCCGGGACGCGCTGGACCGGGGCCAGGCCCTGGACCCGCTGGCGCGGACGCTGCTCGGCACCCTCGACCTCGAAGACCCGGTCCGGCTCGGCAAGACCCTGGCCGCCGAGGGCAGCGCCGCCGGGATCGGCCGCCACGCGCCCGCCCTGTTCGCCGCTGCGGAGGGCGGATCGGAGCTCGCCCGATCGGTGATCGAGGCAGGCGGCCAGGCCCTGGCGCTGCTGGTCCGGCGGCTGGTGGACAGGGGCGCGACAGGCGGCTGCGTGGTCGCCGGCGGCGGCGTCATCGTGCGCCAGCCGCGGCTGATGCGGGCCTTCGAGGCGGCGGTCGCCGGGCAGGTGCCGGGCTGGACCGTGACGCTCCTGGCCACTCCGCCGGCCCTCGGGGCGGTCCGGCTCGCCGAAAGCCTGATCCGGGGCGATCTGCCCCCGAATCTGCCGCGGCCGGCGATGGCCTCTGGTCGACCGCGGACCGTGCTGCCCGACAGTGATCGGAG
This sequence comes from Inquilinus sp. NPDC058860, assembly GCF_042743185.1. Lineage (NCBI taxonomy): Bacteria > Pseudomonadati > Pseudomonadota > Alphaproteobacteria > Rhodospirillales > Rhodospirillaceae > Inquilinus > Inquilinus sp. NPDC058860. The sequence goes on from NZ_JBHYMS010000036.1 coordinate 63,578, forward strand.
GATGCGATGACAGCGACTGACGCCGCGCCCACCGGGCGCACGCCGCGGCCGGGGCTGCGGATCATCCCGGCGCGCTATTGGGGCCAGCGGTTCGGCGCCGCCCTGCTGATGGCTGTCGTCCTGGGCTTCGCCGCCCTGGTCGCCGGCAGCCGGAACGTGCAGTGGGACGCGATCGCGACCTATCTGTTCGACCCGACGATCCTGGACGGCATCCGGCTGACCCTGGTCTTCACCGTCCTCGCCATGGCGATCAGCATCCTGGCCGGGATCGTGCTGGCGATGATGCGGCTGGCCTCGAACCCGGTCCTGTCCGGCTTCGCCGGCTTCTACATCTGGTTCTTCCGCGGCACGCCGCTGCTGGTGCAGATCATCTTCTGGTTCAACATCCAGCTGTTCATCCCGGCGATCGATATCGGGCCGCTGCATGTCGAGACCAATGCGCTGATCTCGGCCTTCACGGCCGCCCTCCTGGCGCTCAGCCTGAACGAATCCGCCTATGTGGCGGAGATCGTCCGCGGCGGTCTGCTGGCCGTCGACAGGGGGCAGAGCGAGGCGGCGACGGCGCTCGGCTACACCCCGTTGCAGACCCTGACCCGGATCGTGCTGCCGCAGGCGCTGCGCGTCATCATCCCGCCGATCGGCAACCAGACCATCTCGATGCTGAAGACCACCTCGCTGGTCTCGGTGGTGGCGGCGCAGGACCTGCTGACGCGGGTCCAGAACATCTACGCCAAGAACTTCCTGATCATCGAGCTGCTGATCGTCGCCAGCATCTGGTACCTGGTGCTGACCACGGCCGCCTCCATCGGCCAGTCCTGGATCGAGCGGCGCCTGGCCCGCAGCGACCGGGCGCCCGCGAAGGCCCGGCGGATCCTCGGCGCGGCGGGGAGGCAGGGCTGATGGGCGCTGTCGGACCGGACACGGCACGGCCGATGGTCGAGGCGATCGGCGTGCGCAAGGCCTTCGACAGCCTGCAGGTGCTGTCGGGCATCGACCTGACCATCCGCAAGGGCGAGGTCGCCTGCATGCTGGGCCCGTCCGGCAGCGGCAAGTCGACCTTCCTGCGCTGCATCAACCATCTGGAGAAGCTCAGCGGCGGCGAGATCCTGGTCGATGGCGCGCTGATCGGCTACCGCCGCCAGGGCGACCGCCTGTACGAGCTGAAGGCCGTCGAGCTGGCGCGCCAGCGCCGCGACATCGGCATGGTGTTCCAGCGCTTCAACCTGTTCCCGCATCTCGACGTGCTGGAGAACATCGTCCAGGCGCCGGTGCTGATCCGCGGCGAGCCGCGTCGGGACGCCGTCGTCCGCGCCCGGGCGCTGCTGGAGATGGTCGATCTCCAGGACAAGGCCCAGGCCTATCCGCAGCAGCTCTCGGGCGGCCAGCAGCAGCGCGTGGCGATCGCCCGGGCGCTGGCCATGCGCCCGAAGCTGATGCTGTTCGACGAGCCGACCTCGGCCCTCGACCCGGAGCTGGTGGGCGAGGTGCTGGCGGTGATGAGGCGCCTGGCCGCCGAGGGCATGACGATGCTGGTCGTCACCCATGAGCTGGGCTTCGCCCGTGAGGTCGCGGACCGGGTGATCTTCATGGACCAGGGCGTGGTGGTGGAGGAGGGGACGGCCGCCGAGGTGCTGGACCATCCCCGGCACCAGCGCACCCAGGCCTTCCTGCGGCGGGTCCGCTGACCGGTCCGCCGCCGGGACCGTGCAAGGCAAACCGTGCAACGCAAACAGGGAGCGAGACAATGACGAGCAAACTCTTCGTTCTGGCGGCCGCCGCCATCCTCGGCGCCGGCGCGGCGCAGGCCGCCGAGGTCGATCCCGCGCTGCGGGCGATGCTGCCGGAATCCATCCGCCAGTCGGGCGAGATCAGGGTCGGCACCGACCCGCAGCAGCCGCCCTATGACTTCTACGACACCGACAACACGACGCTGATCGGGCTGGAGCAGGACCTGGCCGCCGAGATGGCGGCGCGGCTGGGCGTGACGTTCACCTTCTCCCCCGCCCAGTTCGCCAGCATCATCCCGGCGATCCAGGCCGGGCGCTTCGACCTCGGCATGTCGGCCTTCGGCGACTTTATCGAGCGCGAAAAGATCCTCGACATCATCGACTATACGCTCGAAGGCACCGGGCTGATCGTGCCCGAGGGCAACCCGCACGGCATCAGGAAGATCAGCGACATCTGCGGCCTGCGCGCCGGCGCGGTGCAGGGTTCGATCCCGCTGCAACTGCTCGACAGGCAGAAGGAGCTGTGCCCGGCGGACAAGCCGCTGGAGGTGATGCAGTTCCCGTCGAACGACCAGGCCAAGGTGGCGATGCGCAGCGGGCGCCTCGACGTCTCGCTCGATACGGTCGGGGTGGCCGCCTACACGCTGGCGCACCAGCCGCAGACCGGCAAGAAGCTGGAGCTGGTGGAGACCGCCAAATACGCGGTCGGCTACCAGGGCATCCTGGTCGGCAAGACCAACCCCGAGCTGCGCGACGCGATCAAGGCCACGCTGCAGAAGATGATCGACGACGGCAGCTACGGGAAGATCTTCGAGAAATGGGGCCTCAGCCAGAACGCCGTCGCCACCATCACCGTCAACGATGCGGCCCGCTGGGCCGATTACATGAAGCTCGACTGAGCCACACCTCCCCGACCGCAAACGGACCAGACGAATGACAGACAGAGTCAGTTACCGCGACGGCGTCGCCCTGCAGCCGAAGGCGCTGGAGGCGAGCCGGCAGGCCGTGGCCGGGATGCTGGAGCGGGCGGATCTGGCGCCGCTGCGGCGGGGAACGGTCGCCCTGGTCGGCATCGGCGCCAGCCTCTATGCGGCCGAGGCCGGCGCCGCGGCGATGCGCGGCCAGGGCATCCGGGCCTTCGCGCTGCCCGGAACCGACCTCTACGACCCGGCGGTCGACGCGGCCGACGCCTATGTCGCGATCTCCGCCTCCGGCCGCAGCGTCGAGCCGGCCCAGGCGCTCCGGATCCGGCCGCAGGCCGCGACCTTCGGCATCGCCAACGCGGCCGCGACGCCGCTGGGCGAGGTCGCCCGGACCATGATCGCGACGGCGAGCGGCCCGGACAGCGGCCCGAACACCACCAGCTATGTCTGTGCGCTGCAGGCGATCGGCCTGCTGGCGGACCGGGCCGGCCGGCCCTCGGGCGCCGACTGGGCGGCGCTGCCGGCGGCGGCCGAGGCGGTCCTCGCCGCCATCGCCGGGCCGGTGGCGAAGGCGTCGGCGCTGCTGGCCGGCCGCATCGCCATCGACTGCGTCGGCTCCGGCATCGGCTTCGGCACCGCCGGCTACGCCGCGCTCCTGATCCGCGAGGCCGTGCGGGTCGCGGCGCAGGGCTGGGACACGCTGAACTTCCTGCACGGCCCGATGGAGCCGAACGATGCACGCAGCGGCGTGATCCTGTTCGGCGACGGTCGCGAGGTGAAGCTGGCGCAGGACCTCGCGGGCTTCGGCATCCCCTCGGTGCTGATCACCGCGCGCGACGACGTGGCCGATGCGCGGAACCTGGTGGTGATCCCGGTGCCCGGGACCGGGTTGCCGGGCGCGATCCTGCAGGCCGTCCCGGCGCAGCTGCTGATCGCCGACCTGGCCGAGGCCGCCGGCCTGCCGGTCTGCAACTTCCGCTACCGGCAGACCGACACCAAGCTGCCGTTGCAGGCCGCCTGACCCGGGATCAGCGCGGCCCGCCCACCGCCCGCGTCAGGCGGCGGGCCGGCCGCGGCTCCCCGTCCGCAGCGGGCAGCAGAAAGAAGGCCGGGCGCCGGTCCTCGCCCAGCAGCGTGCCGAGGCTGTAATCCGCCGCCAGCCCGACGGCGCCGAGCGCGGTGGCCTTCCGGGTCAGCCGGCTGACGGCGATCTCGGTCGGCCAGGTCAGCTCCGCGACGGTGCGGGCGATCTGCTCCACCATCAGCTCGTTCTGGCCGACGCCGCCGCCCAGCACGGCGAGGCCGGGGTCGAGCACCCCGACGCAGGCGGCGACCAGCCGGCCGATATCGGCGGCGTGCCGGTCGATGCAGGCGCGGGCATGGGCCGAGGTCGCGGCCCGCGCGAACAGCTCCTCGGCGCTCTCCGGCGGCGCGCCCTCATCGGCCGGCCAGTCCCGGGCGCAGCGGGCGACCAGGCTGGCCGAGCCCAGATACTCCTCCAGCGCCTCCAGCCGCGGCGTCTCCGTCGCCGACCAGGGGAAGGGCAGGCGCCCGACTTCGCCGGCCGCGCCGTTGACACCGCGGAACAGCCGGCCGTCGACGATGATGCCGAGCCCGATCTTGACCCCGACCTGCAGGTAGATGAACGACGCCCGCCCCTGGGCCGTGCCCTCGCGCAGCTCCGCCAGGGCGGCGCAGTTGACGTTGTTCTCCAGCAGGATCGGCACGCGGAAGCGGGCCTGCAGGCGCCGCGCGATGGCCGGCAGGTCCTTGCCCCGGCCGCGCGGCGCCAGGGCAGAGGAGACGATCGTCGGCACCGCCACCGCGATCGCCCGCAGCGGCCCGTCCCGGCGGGCACGCTCCAGCACCTGCTCCACCGCGCCTTCGATCTCCGACGACGGCAGGTCGGCCTCGGCGATCGGCCGCCCGTCCAGGCCGGCTGCGATCGCATGGGTGTGGGTGGTGCCGGCGTCGACGCCGACGACGGTGCCGGCCTGCGGCCCGAGGCCGTAGGTGACGGCCGTCCGGCCGGTCGGGCCCTTGACCGTGCCCCGGGATGCCACCAGCCCGTGCGCTTCAAGCTCGCCAACGGCGGCCGACATCGTCGGCTTCGAGAAGTCCAGGAGCGCGCCCAGCTGCGGCCGGGTGATCGGGCCGGAGGTCGACACCATCCGCAGGACCGCGCGGGCGCTTTCGGTGAGGGGCGGCGGCGGCCCGGCCACCGGCGGCGAAGGGACTTTCGACGGATTCGGCATTGACGCGCTGTGGTGGCGGGACCGGCCGATGATAGGCCAAGCGCAGCGGCTTCGGAACCCGAACCGCCGATGTCGCGGTCGGCTTTCGGTTGCCGTTGTCGCCGCCTCGTTATCGGTCGTCCGTCGGCGGCGTCTTCGGGCGCATGCCCGCCGCCTCCTCCCCGCGCCCGGACCGGGGCGGCCCGCCGAAGTGCTTCTTGTACAGCCGGTAGAAGGTCGACGCGTTGCTGAAGCCGTAGTCGAGCAGGATGGTCGTCACCTTCTTCGTCCCGAGCTCGATCTCGCGATGGGCGGCTTCCAGCCTCATGGTGATGATGGTCTCGCGCAGGGAAGCGCCCATCCGCTCGAACAGGCCGTACAGCTTCCGCGGCGAGATCTCGAAATGCCGGGCGATGGACTCGGACGAGAGGATCCGGCTGCCCAGATTCTCGGCGATGTGCATCTTGATCTGCTCATACAGCAGCCGGTCCCTGTCGTGGGGCCTCGACGGCGCCATCCCCAGCAGGTAGGCGCGGATGATCTCGACCAGATGGTTGAAGGAGGGCACCTCCGGAATGGAGGTCAGCTCCGCCCCCTGGTCGGTGGTCATCAGCTCGTTGTGGAACCGGATATAGGTCGTGATCGCTTCGCTGTTGATCACCGCCAGGGCGTCCAGGCCGGGAAACAGCGCCTCGGCATCCTGGGTGATGTGGAGCCAGTCGAGGAGGCAGGAGCGCCCGGAATCCTTCTCCAGGACCAGGTCGAAGTCGCAGCTGCCGTCGATGACGACGGCCGCCCCCGGCTTCAGCCGGACCGTCTGGTCCTTGATCAGGAGCGCGCAGCTGTTCCCGGTGGCGATGACCAGGCAGTGGGCGGGGACGCCAGACCTGCTGCGGCGGCGGAGGATTCCGGGCGTGCAGAAGAGACGCAGGGATCGATGATCGTCGACGATGCCGAGCTTGGCCGTGACCCGGAACGGCACATCGGTCGTCGGCACGAAGTCCGCGTGCAGCAGCGGCTGGCAGAATTGCGACCGGAAATAGTCGACGCCCCCTTCGTACAGCATCGAGCCGGATGTCGTGACGCGCTGCCCGGCCGAGACGGTTGGGTGGGGAATGGCCATCGTCCTGCGTCACCGGAAGGGGGGAAAGGGGGCGGTGCGGCATTCGTGACCTCGGCCTCGCCTGTTCAGGCGGCGAGGGCAGGTCAGTCTGCATGCATCCGATATAGCGGGTTGCCGGGCCGGTTGGCGCGGCTTGGGATGTCGTCCCGCGCAGATGTATTATCAAATTATGCAGGGCAGTATCGTTTGCTGCGGCGGCCTGGAGGCTGCGCCGGATGAGACATTGCGGCGTTCAACCGGCGATGCGGGCGCATCGCCTCGTGCTTTGGGCGAAGATTCGTCTTGATGCAGCCAATGCTGGCGATTTTTATAGTTATAAAAGTCATTCACTGACGGCCGGACCATCGGTCGGCTCGTGGGAACCCTCGCCTTCGGGGAACGTTCCCTCTAGGGTCGGGACAGCCGTGCATGAAGATCGGTGGGGCCAGGGAACAGGCGGCTCCGGCTTTTTTCTCCAGATCATGATGTCTTTCTGGAGTGTAAAATGAAAAAATATTCCCAAATATGGCCCCAAAGAAACTTATTGTGATTTAAATGAGGGCTATTTAGTTATCCGCACGGGTTGAGGACGGGCAAGTCAAAGGAGCGTCCATGGGCTGCATGAACCTGTCTCGCTTTCCCGATCGAGCGTCGGCCATTCAGGTGGACGCAAGCCAGTCCTTGCCGGCGCGGAGCGGCCGTTGATCGCGTTTCCGGCCAGGGGGCGGAGACGCCCGTCCTGGAGTTGTCTCTGGTGCCGGTGCCGCGAGGCGTGCGGCGGAGGGTGGCCCTATGTTCTTCATGAGAGTAAAATCCTAATCCTGGGCCGAGAGACCGCATCGCATGAATGACGCTGCAGGCATTGGGAGATGCGAGAAAGTTCTGCCTGTGGATCGATCCTGTGCGCCCGCCCGGACGAGCATTTCCGGCGGCTGTGTCAGCCGCTCCTCGATTCCTCGCTGGAGCCGCTGGGCGATCGGTCCGGCCCCGCCAACCTGCTGTTCGGCTTCATCGGCCGGCACAGGGCCATCCATATCCGCTCGGGCCCCGGCGTGATCCGTCGCCCGGCCGGGGGGGCGGCCCGGCTCGGCGACCATTATCTCATCCTCGTGCCCTGGAGCGCATGCCTGCTGATCACGGGGCAGCAGAGACGCGCCCTCGCGCCCGGCATGGTCGCCGCCATCGACGGCGACCAGGGCTTCGAGCTGCAGCTGGGCGACACGGACGGCGAGGGCCATGTGGTCGACTGGCTGCACATCGCGGCCGCCGGCCCGCCCGAGCTGCGCCGGACGGCCGGCTGCGTCGCCCTGACCAGCGGCATGCTGGCACGCTACGTCTCCAAGCATGCGAGGCTGATCGTCCAAGGGGCCGGGACGGACGAGCCCCTCGCGGCGCGAATGCCGATCTTCGACTACATCCGCAGGGCGATCAGGGACTATGTGCAGCAGGCGGATGTGGCCGAGCCCGAGGGGCTGCGGCTGCTCCGCCGGATCCAGTCCTTCATCCAGGGCCATGTGCGGCACCCGCATCTGGGGGCCGATCTGATCGCGCGGGAATTCGGCATCTCGAAGCGGAAGCTGTATGCCGTCGTCAGCGACCACGGCGCCTCGCTGCACGACATGATCATGGAGGCGCGGCTGGAGGCGGCGCATCGGGTCATCGAGGCCGGCGGACAGAAGATGGCGAGCCTGATCCGGGACCACGGCTTCACCAACGCGTCGACCTTCTACCGCAACTACAAGCGCCGTTTCGGCCGGACGCCGCGGGCCGGGTAGCCGGCGGGGCCGCCGCGTCCTGAACCGGCCGGCTCTCTCTACGCTCCCTTCGGGGCGCCCGTGCTGCCCCGCAGGAGAAGCCGGCTCGGCAGCGTCGTCTTCAGCGGCGGCGCCGCGGCGGCGTTCTTCAGGAGCTGCAGCATGACCTCCGCGGCCCGGATCCCGAGATCCCGGGTCGGCTGCGCCAGCGTCGTCAGGGGCGGGTCGCAGAACGCGCCGACCGCGGCCCCGTCGAAGCCGAGGATCGAGACGTCGTCGGGCACGGCGACGCCATGAGGCCGGACGGTGCCGATGAACGAGATCGCGGCGTCGTCGGCGCAGCAGACGACGGCGGTGGGGCGCCGCTCCATCGCCAGATACGTCTGCGCCGCCTCGACGCCGGCCTGGAGGCCGTCGTTGAACCCGAGGCGTCCCCCATGGCGGATGACGGCCTGCCCGGAGAGGCCTGCCGTCGCCAGGGCGTCGACCAGCCCCGAAAACCGCTCGGCCTCGTGATAGCTGCCCGGCGGGCCGGCGACATAGAGGAACGACCGGTGGCCCAGCGCGATCAGGTGGAGCACGCCCTCGCGCATCGCGCCGTGGTCGTTGGTGATGATGCTCGGGATGCCGGCCGCGCTGCGGTCGACCAGCAGCGACACGATCGGGAGGTCGGCATCGGTGAGCGACCGGCGCCCATAGGACGGCAGGGCCGCGGCGCCGAACACGACCACGCCGCGGACGGAGCCGTCGAAGGCCTGGCCGAGGATGTGCCGTTGGGCGGCCGGGGAGTCGCGATTGCAGAAGAGGAGATCGAAGCCGTTCTCCGACAGGGTGGCGGAGAGATTCTGCACCACGGCCGGGATGATCTGGGCGACCCCGAAGATGGTGCTCGGGCCCGGCAGGGTGGCCATGATGTTCGTGGATCTGCAGGCCCGCAGATTCCGCGCCGCGGCGTTCGGGATATAGCCGAGCTGCTCGGCCGCGGCGGCGATGCGCCGCCGGGTCGCCTCGTTGACCCGGCCGGGAATGGCCAGGGCGCGGCTGACCGTCGAGGTCGCGACGCCAGCCAGTCGCGCGACGTCGCTCATCAGCGGTCCACGACTCCGGCCGTTCTCGCGTCGCCCTGGCATGGCTCGTCCGTGCTCCATCCGTCTGTCTCATCCCGCAGCAGCGTGTTGCAAATGTGGCGATCGGCGGCGGGGCCGCGGCAAACTCGACGGGCCGGAAGAAAATTCTTGCAAACAATCCGACGATCATTATCGTCGGCAAACGATTGCCATGCATCGGTCGGAACGGGCAACGAGGTCCGGTCCGCGATGCCGGCCAAACCGACCCCCCGGACGCACAGTCGACTCTGTCTGCCAGGGGCCGTCCCCGTTGTTCACATCGACCGATCGACGACCGATGCCCCGGCAAGCGTCCTCCGTCACCCCAAGGCAAGGCAGCTCCGTTTCCGGATCGATCCTCTATGCGGATGCGGAAGCGTTCGCCCGGCAGGTCTGCGAGCCCGTGCTCAGGGCGGCGTTCGAGCCGGATGGGGGGGATTTCCGTGCCGCGATCCGGTTCAGCATCGTCGGCAGCAGCGGGGCGGCGCATCTGCGCATCACCCCGGGCGTGCTCACGCGCCGCAGCGGTCGGGACGGCGTCGCGGGGCCGCATTTCCTCGTCCTGGTCCTGCGGGGAAACGGCCTCCTGACGGTGGGCGAGGCCGGGCGGCCGCTGTCGCCGAGCTCGGTCGCCGTCATCGGCGGCGACCTGGGGTTCAGCCTGGCGCTGTCGGCCGGGGAGTCCGGCAGCTGCGAGCTGGATCTGCTCCAGGTGGCCGGGGCCGAGCCGCCGGTCCTGGCGAAGGCATCCGGCGTCGCGGTGACGGCGAGCACTTCGCTGGCGGACTACATCGTCGGCCTGGCCGAGCTGGTCCGGCCGGAAGGCGGCGACATCGGGCCGTGCCAGCGGGACATCCCGATCTTCGACTATATCGGCGTGGCGATCGGGGACTATCTGACGCAGGAGGAGAGGGAGGAGGGCCCGCGCCGCGATCACGGCCTCTACCACAGGATCAGGGCGTTCATCGCCCGGAACGTGAAGAACCAGGCTCTCGGCGCCGACCTGCTGGCCCGCGAGTTCGCCATATCGAAGCGCAAGCTGTACAGCATCTTCTACGACAGCCGCGCCTCCCTGCACGAGACGATCATGACCGCACGGCTCGAAGCCGCGCGGCGGGAGATCGAGGCGGGCGGGCAGAAGGTGGCGAGCGTGATCCTGGACCACGGCTTCTCCAACCCCTCGACCTTCTATCGCAACTACAAGCGCCATTTCGGCCGCGTGCCGCGCGCATAGCGGCTTTTCCGGCCGACACGGCCCCGGGAACAGCAAAGCGGCGAGCAACAATCCTTCGGCAATTTGAGTTTTTCTTATTGCATAAAATAAAATCTAAAGTTTCTACAATATTGATATATCGGAAAGCTGTTGATTGCCATGCCGGATGCGCTGCTTGCGAAGTCAATTGCTCGTTTTAGGACATCGGTCTGCACGAGATGCCACGTCGGGTGATGCAGCATTCGGAAATATGCAGATGTTCTGAGGGGCGACCCTGATCGAGGGACAATGTTTCAGAGTCGTATTTCCACAGTCCTTGTCATCATTTCGTCATGCCGGGCTGGTGGTGAACACCATAGGAATACATGCCATTCAGGGCGGCGGGGGCGCCCGTGCCGACGAGCCGACCGACATCAGGCTTCGAGGATCTCGGCCCGTCCAGGCGGGAGAGGGGCGGAATGAACCGATCGAACGGTCGGTCTTTCGGGGACGATGCGGCGGCCCGTGCCCCGGTCGGGCCGGCCCCCGTGATCCCGTACGGGCCCGCTCCGGGAATTCCGCTTCCGCCGGCGGGGGCGCTGTTCGAGATCGGTGCGCGGCCCGTGCCGCCGCCGGGCCTGCCCGGCGGAGACGCTCGTGTCCGGCTGCTTGCCCCGCCGTCCGTGTGCGCTGGATGGGAAGACCGCGTCCGGCTCGACCATTATCGCGACGTGCTGGAATGGGACCCGTTCCCGCCGGTGCCGCGTGATCTGGCCGACAGGCGGCCGTCGGTCCCGCGCGGCGTCTCGACCCTGGCCTATGCGCCGGAGCAGCAGTTCGAGGCCTTCCGCTCCGCTCTCGGCCCGCTGATGGATGTCGGCCTGCCGCCCGGGGTGACGCCGGCGGACGGCTTCGTCGCGGAATTCATGGTCTGCGGCCTGGGCGGCCTGTCCGCGGCCTTCGGCCATGCCGACGCCTTCTCCTTCAGCCATGCGCTGGGCCGGCCGGGCTCCGGCCCGCGCCGCGCGCCGGTCGGCTGCTGGCGCCTGATGCTGCCGACGGTCGGGGAGATGTGGATCGAAAGCCCGGACGGCCAGGCCCATATCCGGCCGGGCGACCTGTTCCTGCTGTCGATGGACGAGCCGTTCCGGGGCCGCGCGACCCATCATGGCGGGCTGTGGCTGACGCTGCCGCGGGACCTGTTCGCCGCCGCCGCCGCCAATTTCGACAGCGCCTCGGGCGCCATCCTGGCCGGTCCGCTCACGGCCCTCCTGGTCGACTATCTGCGCAGCCTCGAGGCCAGGCTGATCGGCATGTCGCCAGAGGATCTGGTGCTGGCCGGGCGGGCCACGGCCGAGATGCTGGCGGCCTGCGTCGGGCCGTCCCGCGACCGGCAGGAGCAGGCGCGCCATGCCATCGTCTCGATCCTGTTCGACCGCGCCCGCGCTCACATCCAGGCCCATTTCGGCGACCCCGAGCTGACGCCGGAGCGGGTGGCCCAGGACCTGCGGGTCTCGCGCTCGAATCTCTACCGGGTGTTCGAGCAGGCCGGCGGGGTGTCGCGCTACATCCAGCAATGCCGCCTGTTCGCCGCCCACGCCGCCCTCACCGGCGAGAGCGGCCGGCGGATCCAGGACATCGCCTACAGCTGCGGCTTCAAGCTGGCCTCGGACTTCACCCGGGCGTTCCGGCGCGAATTCGGCTACAGCCCGCGCGAAGCCCGCGACGTCTGGCGCAAGCCGGCGGAGCCGGCGATCGCCCCCGCCTCCGCGCCGGCGGAGTGAGGCGGCCGTTCGAACAGTCTCCCTTCCCTTTGCGGGCTGTCGGATTCGCAGATCGCCTCTTTTGAGTCCCCCCTCCCCTTGCGGGAGGGGGGTAGGGGGAGGGGGTTC
>NZ_JBHYMS010000037.1:0-74287 GCF_042743185.1 Inquilinus sp. NPDC058860
CTCGATGCCCTCCGGCCGCCGCATCCTGGTCGTCGACGCCGACACCGCCGGCGCCGAATCACTGCTCCCCCCTACCCCCCTCCCGCGGGGGGAGGGGGGACTCGTGGGGTTTGCGCCCAGAGGCCTGACTCATGGAGCTGCCGGCCGCCTTGCGGACCGCGGTCGACCGGGCGCTGGAGGGCGTCGCCCTGGCCGAGCTGTCGGCCGCGGCATCGCGGCTGTCGCAGCGCTACCGGGCGGAGCTGCGCGACGGTCGCTTCCATGTCGCGGACGACCGGGCGGTCCAGGCCTATCTCGCCACCCGGCTGCCCGCCACCTACGCGGCGGTCCGCGCCTGCCTCGAGGCGGTGGCGGAGCGTCGGCCGGACTTCGCCCCCGCCAGCCTGCTCGACGCCGGCGCCGGGCCGGGCACCGCGCTCTGGGCCGCTGCCGACACCTGGCCGGACCTCGCCGCCGCCACCCTGCTGGAGGGCAGCGCCGCCTTCCGCGACTGGGGCGCCCGGCTGGCCGGGGAGGCGCTGCCGCCGGCCGAATGGCGCGCCGCCGACCTGACGAAGCCGTTGCCGGATCTGCCGGCGCACGACCTCGTCATCCTGTCCTATGTGCTGGACGAGCTGGCGCCCGACCGGCGCGGCGCCCTGGTCGACGGGCTCTGGGCCGCGACCGGCGGCGTGCTGCTGATCGTCGAGCCCGGCACTCCGGCCGGGTACCGCCGCATCCTCGACGCCCGCGACCGCCTGATCGCGTCCGGCGGCCATGTCGTGGCGCCGTGCCCGCACGATCGCGCCTGTCCGCTGGTCGACCCCGACTGGTGCCATTTCGCCCGGCGCGTCGCCCGCTCCCGCCTGCACCGCCAGGCCAAGGGCGGCGAGGTGCCGTGGGAGGACGAGAAGTTCGCCTATGTCGCGGTGTCCCGCCGCCCGGCCGCACCGATCACGGGCCGCGTCATCGCCCCGCCCCGCGGCGCCGGCTCGCGCATCGACCTGCGCCTCTGCGCGCCGGAGGGGCTGGTCGAGCGCACCGTGACCAAGCGCGACGGGGCGCTGCTGAAGACCGCGCGCCGGCTGAAATGGGGCGATGCGCTGGAGGCTGAACCGTAGGTTGGGTTCGCCTCGGCGAACCCAACATGCTGCGGCCCGAACCGATGTTGGGTTCGCGTTCGCGAACCCAACCTACGTGTCCAAAAAACGGTATGATACGGCGGTAGATCCGAGGGAGATCCGCTTGGAATACATTCAGGTTCGGTGGCTTCACAGTTTCCCAAATGAGCCGGTGCTGCTCATCAGCGAGCTCGACGAGGCCCGACGGGAAACCCGGAAGATCGAGATCTTTCCGGACGGCTCCATAGGGTACGCCGATAACCGAGTGGAGCACGGAGGCACCCGGTTGGGTCTGGTTCCTGTCCCGTCGATCGCGAAAATTGCCGCCGACCCCGAGTTCGTTCCGGAAGAAGTCACCCGCGAGGAGTTCGAGGAAGTCTGGAGCCTGCGCATATTCGCCGAACGCGCGGCGCGGGCGGACATCCCCAAGGCGCTGGAGATCCTCAAGCGCGCCGGTGTCGGCAATCCTCCGGCGAAGGGCGATGCCTTGCCCCGTGGGCGGAAACACCAATAGCCCGCCCGCCTACTACCGGCTGTCCTCCACGCGCAGCAGCTCGACCGTCGGCGGCGAGGCCAGGACCTCGCTGAAGGCGTGCATCCAGCGGCCCGTCTCCTCGTCGTCGCCGACGCCGCGCTCGCGGAACTGGTCGAACTGGTCCAGGCTGGTCAGCTCCACCTCGAACTGCAGCGCCGCCCCGCCCTGGCCGCGGGTCAGCGGCACCAGCAGCCGGGCCTTGAGCCGGTTGCGCCGCGCGGCCTCGACCTCGCGGTGGATGAAGTCGATCGCGCTCTGGCGGTTGATCGGCTGAACGTCGTACGAGAAGCGGGCGATATACATGCCGTTCCCTCCTGGGCGTCGCTGGGGCGGTCCTATGGGGACAACACCCCGGCTCCCGACTTCGGCTCACCGCCATTTTCACCGCGCCTCAATCGGCTTCCACCGCCGAGGCGTGGGAGCGCAGCTCCTCGATGAAGACGCGGCTGTTCTCGGTGTAGTCGATCGGCACGCTGACCAGGTGCACGCCGCCCTGGTTGAAGGCCCGCTCCAAGGTCGGCGCGAAATCCTCGGCGGATTCGACCTTCCAGCCGGTGGCGCCGTATGCCTTGGCATAGGTCACGAAATCCGGGTTGCCGAAGGTCAGGCCCCAATCGGCGAAGCCCTGCGCCTCCTGCTTCCAGCGGATCATGCCGTAGGCGTTGTCGACCAGGATCACCACGACCAGGTTCAGCTTCAGCCGGATCGCCGTCTCCAGCTCCTGCGAGTTCATCATGAAGCCGCCGTCGCCGCACACCGCCATCACCCGGCGGTCCGGATGCAGCATCGCCGCCACCATGGCCGAGGGCAGGCCGGCGCCCATGGTCGCCAGCGCGTTGTCCAGGAGGATGGTGTTGGCGATGTGGGTGCGGTAGCTGCGGGCGAACCAGATCTTGTACATGCCGTTGTCGAGGGCGACGACGCCGTCCTCCGGCATCACCGCGCGCACGTCGTGGACGATGCGCTGCGGCAGCAGCGGGAACCTGTCGCTCGTCCCGTCCGCCGACACCTTCTCCAGGATCTTGCGGCGCAGCTCGGCGAAGGCCTCGGCCGCGGTCGGGTGCGGCCCGCCGAATTCCTCGGCGATGCGGGCCAGCGAGGCGCCGATGTCGCCCACCACCTCATGGTCCGGGAAATACACCTCGGCGATGTCGGCCGGCTGGTAGCCGACATGGATCACGGTCTGCCCCGCCTGCTCCATGATGAAGGGCGGCTTCTCCACCACGTCGTGGCCGATCGCCAGGATCAGGTCGGCGCTCGTCACCGCGTCGTGCAGATAGTCGCCCTCGGACAAAGCGGCGGTGCCGATATAGAGGCCGGAATTGCCGTCGACCGCGCCCTTGCCCATCTGCGTGTTGAAGAACGGGATGTTCATCCGGCGCACGAAGTCGGACAGCGCCGGCACCAGGTGGCGGCGGTTGCCGGCGGCGCCGATCATCACCAGCGGGCGCTCGGCCGCGCGCAGCATCTCCGCCGCGGTGGCGACGGCCTCGTCATTGCCCACCGGCAGCTCCAGCGGGTGCAGCGGCACCGGCCCCAGCCCGTCGGGCGCCGGAAAGGCGGCGATGTCCTCCGGCAGCTCCAGATGCACCGGGCCCGGCCGCTCCTCCTGGGCGATGCGGAAGGCGTTGCGCACCAGGGTCGGGATCGCGCCGGTGCTGACGATCTGGCGCGAGAACTTGGTCAGGGGCCGCATGGTGGCGACGATGTCGACGATCTGGAACTGCGCCTGCCGGCTTTTCAGGATCGGCTTCTGCCCGGTGATCATCACCATCGGCATGGCGCCCAGCAGGGCATAGGCCGCGCCGGTGGTCAGGTTGAGCGCGCCGGGGCCGAGCGTGGTCAGGCACACGCCGGCCTTGCCGGTCAGCCGGCCATAGGTCGCGGCCATGAAGGCGGCCGACTGCTCGTGCCGGGTGACGATCAGCTCGATGCCCGAGCGGCGGAGCGATTCGACGATGTCGAGATTCTCCTCGCCGGGCACGCCGAAGACGCGGTCCACGCCCTCATTGACCAGGGCCTCGACGAGAAGGTCGGAGCCGGTCCGCTGCGCAGCCATGGTGGTCCTCTCTTGCTGGACGGTGCGAAATCGGCGACAGGATAGGCTGCAAGCCGCGCCGATGACATGACCTCGCTGCAGGGCAGACGGACAGCTCGCGCACGGGCGGCATGGCCGCGGCGGTGGCCATGGCCGCCCGGCAATGCGATGCTG
Source organism: Inquilinus sp. NPDC058860 (assembly GCF_042743185.1). NCBI lineage: Bacteria > Pseudomonadati > Pseudomonadota > Alphaproteobacteria > Rhodospirillales > Rhodospirillaceae > Inquilinus > Inquilinus sp. NPDC058860. The sequence goes on from NZ_JBHYMS010000037.1 coordinate 3,848, forward strand.
TCCGCGCCAAGCGCCGCATTGACCGCGCCCCGCCGAAGGGTTCTTCTCCCGACATGCAAGACGGATTGCCGCCGGACTGGGACTGCCGACCGATCGCCGAACGGCATCGCGCCGGGCTGCAGGCGCTCGGCCTCTGGCTGGTCGAGGCGACGCGGCGGCCGGTGCCGCTGAAGGGCCTGTTCCCGGGGTTCTGCGAACGGGTGGCCGAGACCATCGCCCCGGCCCGGCGGATCCATCTCGGGCTCGAGGTGCTGCATCCCGAGATCAGCGGCACCGCGCTGGTCTGGAGCGACGAGGTCATCGAGTTCGGGGAGCGCGCCCGGCAGGGAATCCTGCAGAGCCCGGGCTATCTCAACAGCCCGACCAAGATCGTCGACGACACCGAGCGGCCGTATCGCCGGCGGCTCGATGCCGATGTCGGCGACATGCCGCTGCTGCAGGAGCTGCAGCAGCTCGGCTCCACCGACTACTTCATCACGCCGCTGCCCTTCCTCGACACCAGCCGCACCCGCTTCCTGTCCTTCGCCACGCGGCAGCCGGGCGGCTTCGACGACGACGAGCTGAAGGCGCTCGACACCGCGGCCCGGCTGTTCAGCCCCTATGCCGAGCGCCAGGTGTGGAAGCGCATCGCGCTCGACCTGCTCGACACCTATGTCGGCGCCCGCACCAGCCAGCGCATCGTCGAGGGCCAGATCGAGCGCGGCGAGGTCGACTGGATCGAGGCGGCGATCTGGCTGGCCGACATGCGCGCCTTTACCCGGCGCAGCGAGACCAACGCCATCCGTGACGTGGTGGCGATGCTGAACGGCTGGTTCGGCGACATGGGCGTGGCGATCGAGGGCCAGGGCGGCGAGATCCTGAAGTTCATCGGCGACGCGGTGCTGGCGATCTTCCCGGTGACGGCGGAGACCGACCGCGGCACCGCCTGCGCCGCCGCCCTGGCCGCGGCCGAGGCCTTCTGCGCCAAGGTCGACGCCACCAATGCCGAGCTTGGCCTCGTCGGGCTGGACGCGGTCGATTTCGGCATCGGCCTGCATCTCGGCGAGATCGCCTACGGCAATGTCGGCGCGGCGCGGCGGCTGGACTTCACCGTGATCGGCCCGGCGGTGAACCGCGCCAGCCGGCTGGAGGAGCTGACCAAGACCCTGCGCCGCCGGGTGCTGGTGTCCGAGCCGTTCCGCGACGCCTGCGGCCGCCCGCTGCTCGACCTCGGCCGCCACGTCCTGCGCGACGTCGAAGGCACGCACCGGATTTTCGGCATAGCCTGACTCGGTTCCAATGCTGTCATGCCCGGGCTTGACCCGGGCATCCAGGAAATGTCGATGCCGCTCCGGGTGGCCCCTGGATTGCCGGGTCAAGCCCGGCAATGACAGATTGAGAGAGGGCTCCGATTCCCTCACATCCTTCCAGCGTCTCCACGCGCCCTCATTCAACAGCCACAGGTCCTGCCCCGATGAAAGCCGTCGTCTTCGAACAGTTCCGCCAGGCGCCGACCGTGCAGACCGTGCCGGATCCGTCGCCCTCGCCGGAGGGCGTGGTGGTGAAGGTCGAGGCGACCGGGCTGTGCCGCAGCGACTGGCACGGCTGGATGGGGCATGACGCCGACATCGTGCTGCCGCATGTGCCCGGGCACGAGCTGGCCGGCACCATCGTCGCGGTCGGGCCGCAGGTCCGGCGCTGGCGCGAGGGCCAGCGGGTCACCGTGCCCTTCGTCGCCGGCTGCGGCCACTGCCCCGAATGCGCCAGCGGCAATCAGCAGGTCTGCGAGCGGCAGTTCCAGCCCGGCTTCACCGCCTGGGGCTCCTTCGCCGAATATGTCGCGCTCGATTTCGCCGACGCCAACCTGGTCGGGCTGCCCGACGGGTTCGACATGGCCACGGCGGCCAGCCTGGGCTGCCGCTTCGCCACCTCGTTCCGCGCCATCGTCGACCAGGGCCGGGTCCGGGGCGGGGACTGGGTCGCGGTGCATGGCTGCGGCGGCGTCGGCCTGTCGGCGATCATGATCGCCCGGGCGCTCGGCGCCAATGTCGTGGCGGTCGACCTGGCCGAGCAGAAGCTCGACCTCGCCCGCCGCCTCGGCGCCGCGGCGACGGTCAACGCGGCGACCTCGGCCAATGTCGTGCACGAGATCCGCGACCTGACCGGCGGCGGCGCCCATGTCTCGGTCGACGCGCTCGGCCATCCGGCCACCTGCATGAACTCGATCCGTTGCCTGCGCCGGCGCGGCCGCCACATCCAGATCGGGCTGATGCTGGACGACCATGCCCGCTCTCCGGTGCCGATGGACCGGGTGATCGCCTATGAGCTGGAGATCCTGGGCAGCCACGGCATGCAGGCGTTCCGCTACCAGGCGATGCTGGACATGATCGCCGCCGGCACGCTGGCCCCGCAGCAGCTGATCGGCAGCCGCATCGGCCTGGACGAGGCGGCGGTCGCGCTGACGCAGATGGACCGCTTCGACGGCACCGGCATCAGCGTCGTCACGCGGTTCTGAAAAATCCGTAGGTTGGGTTCGCCGTCGGCGAACCCAACATCGTCGGCCTGTTGGGTTCGCGGGCCGCGAACCCAACCTACAGGCGGCCCGCCCCCAGGATCAGGCGAATACCCAGCGCGCCCATGACCGAGCCGGCGGCGCGGTCGAACCAGCGCTTCCAGCGCAGATAGACGGCGCGCGGCCTGTCGGCGGAGAACACCAGGGCGACGATGGCGTACCAGCCGGCCTCGATGGCGAAGATCGCCGGCAGCAGCACGGCGAAGGTCCAGGCCGGCACCTGCGGCGGCAGGAAGGCGGCGAAGATGCTGCCATAGACGATCGCGGCCTTGGGGTTGCTCAGCTGGGTGACCGCGGCCAGGGTGAAGGACCGGCGGACGCTGCGCGGCCGGCCCTCCGCCGTCTTCGGCACCGCGATCGGCTGCGCCGCGCTGCGCCACAGGGCGAAGGCGAGCCACAGCAGGTACAGGCCGCCCAGCACCTTCAGCGTCAGATACAGCCATTCCACCTGGGCCAGGATCGCCTGCAGGCCGAACAGGCCGAGCCCGCCATAGACCACGCCGCCCACGCCCATGCCCAGCGCCGCCGCCAGCCCGTCGCGGCGCGACAGGGCGATGGCGGTGCGGGTGACGAAGACGAAGCTGGGCCCCGGGCTGGCCGCGCCGACCACGATGGCGCCGAGGATGCTGAGCAGCGGGATGGTGATGTCCATGGTGTCCTCCCTGGGCCGTCACTCTGTCGGATTCCCGGATCCGGAGCCATTCATTCTTGTCCGCCGTCCCGCCGACGTGCGGCCGGCGAGGCGCGGGACAAGATTGCAGTGGCATTATCCGCCATATTCGTTCATGATATGTTCCATGGAAATGGCGCCATCCGACTTCGCGGCGGAGGAAGCCCGGCTGGCCGATATGGACCTGGCCTGGACGCGATGGGCGCTGGGCTCGCTGGCCGAGCTGGTCGAGATCCATCTCCGCACGGCCCGGATGACGGCGACGGAGCAGTTGGCGACGCCGATTGTGCCGAACAGGCCGGATTTCGCGCTGGCGCAGGTGCGCCTGGCCCGTTCGGTTCGGCTGTCGATCGCGATGAGCCAGCGGGTCCGCGAGAATTACCAGGATCGCAAGGCCGGGAAGGCGGAGCGCACGCCGGCGGAGGAGACGGCCGCCGAAGCCGCGCCGGCCGAGGCCGCGCCGGCTGCCGGGCCGAGAGACAGCGAGCCTCGGACGGAGCCGCGCGAATCCCTGGCCGAGAGCGAATGCCTGGAGGACGCGCCCGAACCGGGCGAGGAGGCGGAGGAGCGGCGCGACCTGGACGCGGCCCTGCTGCCGCGGGACCGGGACGGCGCTACTGCCCTGGAGAGGGTCGATCGCCTGCCCGACCACCCTGCCGACGCTGCCCCCGTGGCGGCTCGGCCCGAGCCCGACTGGCCTCGTCCTTTGGATGAGCCCGACACCGGCCGGCCCGTGCCGGCTCTCCCGAAGCCGGACAGCAGTTGAACGCCACTGCGGCGCGACCGCGTAGGTTGGGTTCGCCGTCGGGCGAACCCAACATCTCACAGTCTCGCGCCTCTGTTGGGTTCGCTTGCCGCGAACCCAACCTACGAAGCCGGTTCTTTTTGCCTCTCCTCCCCGGGCTTGACCCGGGGATCACGGGAGAGGTCGGAGGCGCTTGCGCCTCCCTGTGAGGGGGGTGTCGACGCCGGCAGCCCCGCAGACCTCAGGCCGCCGTCTCGATCTCCTCGCCCGCCCCATGGTCCGGATGCAGGCAGTGGCCGTGGCTGTGGTCGGCCAGCACCTCGATCACCCGGCAATGGCCGATGGTGCCGTGGCGGCACTGCTCCACCATCCGCTCCAGCTCCACCTTCAGCGCCTCCAGCCGGGCGATGCGGGCCTGCACCGCCGCCAGCTGCTCCTGCGCGATCCGGTCGGCGGTGGCGCAGGGCTGGGCCGGGTCGTCGGCCAGGGTCAGCAGCTGGCGGATCGCGTCCAGCGGGAAGCCCAGCTCGCGGCTGTGGCGGATGAAGGCCAGCCGGTCGCTGTGCGCCCGGCCGTAGATCCGCTGGTTGCCGAGCGTCCGCGCCGCCTCCGGCATCAGCCCGATCTGCTCGTAGTAGCGGATGGTCTGGACCTTGCAGCCGGTGCGGCGGGCCAGCTCGCCGATCGGCATCGCGTCGCCGCGCGCGGACATGAATTTTCCTCTTGAAGCTACAGTCGCTGTAGCTCCCATCTTCCCCTGCGACGGATCTTTCGGCAAGGGAGTGCGTCGCATGGCAGCGGCGAATGGCGGGCAGGGCCGGACCCTGCGCTATCGGGTCGAGGGCATGGATTGCCCGAGCTGCGTCGGCAAGCTGCAGACGGCGCTGGGCCGGATCGAGGGCGTCAGCGGCGTCGAGGTCAGCTTCGCCACCGGCCTCCTGGCTCTCGGTGCGCAGGGCGCCGCCGCCAACGGCCACGCCGTGGAGGACAAGATCCGCGCCCTCGGCTTCACCCCGACCGCGATCGACGACACGGCCAAGGCGCTGACGCCGGCCGACGCGGCGCCCTGGTGGCACGAGCGCAAGGCGCAGCTGGTCGGCTTCACCGGCCTCTTGCTGGCGGCGGCCTTCGTCGCGGCGCAGATCGTCCCGGCCGAGGCCGAATGGGCCTATCTCGCCGCGGCGCTGATCGGGCTGGTGCCGGTCGCCCGCCGCGCCTTGACCCTGATCCGCTCCGGCTCGCCCTTCAGCATCGAGACGCTGATGGCGGTCGCCGCGATCGGCGCCATCGCCATCGGCGCCGCGTCGGAGGCGGCGGTGGTGGTGTTCCTGTTCGCCGTCGGCGAGCTCCTGGAGACCGTCGCCGCCGGCCGCGCCCGCCAGGGCATCAAGGCGCTGGTCTCGCTGGTGCCGCGCACCGCACAGCGCGAGACCAACGGTGTCCTGGCCACCGTCGCGGTCGACGACCTCGCCATCGGCGACATCGTGCTGGTCCGCCCCGGCGACCGGGTGCCGGCCGATGGCGCGATCGTTGACGGCGCGTCGGAGCTGGACGAGGCGCCGATCACCGGCGAATCCGTGCCGGTGGCCAAGGCGGCGGGCGACGCCGTCTATGCCGGCAGCATCAATGCCGGCGGCGTGCTGCGCCTGCGGGTGACGCGGGCGGCGGCGGACAACACCATCGCCCGGATCATCCATAGGGTCGAGGCGGCGCAGTCCAGCAAGGCGCCGACCGCCCGCTTCATCGACCGCTTCAGCGCCTGGTACACCCCGGCCGCCATGGCCGTCGCCGCGCTGGTGATCGCGGTGCCGCCCCTGTTCTTCGGCGGCGACTGGACGGTCTGGACCTATCGCGGCCTGTCGCTGCTGCTGATCGCCTGCCCCTGCGCCCTGGTGCTGTCGACCCCGGCGGCCATCGCCTCCGGCATCGCCGCCGGCACCCGCCGCGGCCTGCTGCTGAAGGGCGGCGCGGCGCTGGAGATGCTGGGCAAGGTCAAATCCGTGGCCTTTGACAAGACCGGCACGCTGACCGTCGGCCGGCCCCAGGTCACCGACATCGTGGCGCTGGAGGGCAGCGAGGCCGCGGTGCTGGCCGAGGCCGCCGCGGTCGAGAGCGGCTCCAGCCATCCGCTGGCCCGCGCCGTCCTCGAGGCCGCTGCCGCCCGCAAGCTCGCCGTTCCGGCCGTCGCCGAGGCCTCGGCCATCGCCGGCAAGGCGGTGCTGGGCCGGGTCGGCGGCGCCCTGCTGGCGGTCGGGTCGCCGCGCTATGCCGCCGAACGCGGCCCGCTGCCGGCCGGGCTGGCCGACCGGGTGGCGGCGCTGGAGGCGCAGGGCAAGACAGTGGTCGTGCTGCTGGGCGAGGCCGGCCCGCGCGGGCTGATCGCGCTGCGCGACGAGCCGCGCGAGGACGCCGCGGCGGCGGTGGCGGCGCTGCGCCGGGCCGGCGTCCAGCCGGTGATGCTGACCGGCGACAACCGCCGCCCCGCCACGGCCGTGGCCGCCACGCTCGGCATCGCGGTCGAGGCCGAGCTGCTGCCGGACGACAAGCTGGCGGCGATCGGCCGGCTGAAGGCCCAGGGGCCGGTGGCGATGGTCGGCGACGGCATCAACGACGCGCCGGCGCTGGCCGCGGCCTCGGTCGGAATCGCCATGGGCGGCGGCACCGACGTGGCGCTGGAGACGGCGGATGCGGCGCTGATGAACAACCGCGTCATCGGCGTGGCCGAGCTGATCGGCCTGTCCCGCGCCACCCTGGCCAACATCCACCAGAACATCGCCGTCGCCCTCGGGCTGAAGGCGCTGTTCCTGGCCACCACCCTGTTCGGCGCGACCTCGCTGTGGATGGCGATCCTGGCCGACACCGGGGCGACCGTGCTGGTGACGCTGAACGCGCTCAGGCTGCTGCGCCTGCTGCCCGCGGTCCGGCCGGCGGCGGCCGGCCATGGGCATGATCACGCCCAGGGGCACGACCGCGGCCAAGGCCAGGCCGCGCACGGCGAGGCCGACGATTGCTGCGCCCATGGCGCCTGCGGACCCAAGGCCGAAAGCGTCGCCTGCGGCGCGTGCCGGGCGCCGAATCCGGCCGCGGCCCGCTTCTGCAGCCGGTGCGGGCAGGCGATGGCGGCGTGACAGCGGGCGGCGGGTCTGGGAACATTGTCCCCAGCTTGCCGTTGATCCTCCGCAACCGGCCAGGGGTCGGACGGAGGCCCGTGACGGCGAGCACCAACCAGGCAACCAGGGGGTGTGCCATGGGGCTGATCAATTTCATCAAGAGTGCCGGCGAGAAGCTGTTCGGCGGCGGCGAGGCCGAGGCCGCGACGGCGGACGATTTGAAGAAGCAGATCCAGGCGCAGGGGCTCGACCCCGCCGGCGTCGACATCAAGGTCGAAGGCGACAAGGTGACGGTCGGCGGCAATGTCGCCTCCACCGAAGTGGCGGAGAAGATCGCGCTCGCGGTCGGCAACACGCCCGGCATCGCGGCCGTCGAGAACAACCTCGCCGCCGCCGCCCCGGCGCCGGAATCGAGGTTCTACACGGTCAAGAAGGGCGACACGCTGTCGGCGATCGCCAAGGCGGAGTACGGCAACGCCAACGACTATCCGAAGATCTTCGAGGCCAACAAACCGATGCTGAAGCACCCGGACAAGATCTATCCGGGCCAGGTTCTGCGCATCCCGTAGGCGACCGGACGCATCTCTCGTCAGGCCGAAGGGCCCGCGCCGCCGCCGCGCGGGCCCTTCGCTTTCCCGTGTCGCGTCGCCTGCCGTTGCGCTATCAGCATGGGAACGTTCCACGCGGAGCCGTGAGCTTGGCCAACGTCCTGTTCATCACCGCCGACCAGTGGCGCGGCGACATGCTGTCGGCAGTCGGCCATCCCTGCATCCGCACCCCGGCGCTGGACGCGCTGGCGGGCGAGGCCACGCTGTTCCGGCGCCACCATACCGTCGCCTATCCCTGCGGCCCGTCGCGCGCCTCGCTGCTGACCGGCCTCTATCCCCACATCCATCGCAGTGTGCGCAACGGCATGCCGCTCGACGCCCGCCACACGAATCTGGCGCTGGAGGCTCGGCGCGGCGGCTGGGACCCGCTGCTGTTCGGCTACACCGACACCTCGCTGGACCCGCGCGGCCGGGCGCCGGACGACCCGGCGCGCCACAGCTACGAGAGCGTGGCCCCGGGCTTCACCCCGGTGCTCGCCCTGTCCGAATCCAGCCGGGCCTGGATCGCCGACCTGCTGGCCAAGGGCTACGACGTGCCGGCGCCGGGCGAGGGGCGGGACCCGCTCTACGACCCCGATCCGGAGGCCGAGGCGGCGCCCGGCGGCTTCGGCCCGACTCGGATCCGGGCCGAGGACAGCGAGACCGCCTTCATGACCGATCAGGTGCTGCGCCATCTGGCGGTGCTGCAGGGCCGGCCCTGGTTCGTGCACCTGACCTATATCTGCCCGCACCCGCCCTTCGCCGCCCCGGCGCCCTGGCACCTGGCCTATGATCCGGCTTCGGTGCCGGCGCCTCTGCGCGGCCCGTCCGCGGCGGCGGAGGGGGCGCAGCATCCGCTCCTGGACGGGCTGCACCGGGCGGTGCGGCTCGACACGTTCCTGAACCGGGCCGAAGGGCCGGCCTCGGCGCTCGACGCCGCCGGCGTCGCCGCGGTCCGGGCCGCCTATTACGGCTTGGCGTCGGAGGTCGACCATCACCTCGGCCGGGTGTTCGAGTTCCTGAAGGCCAGCGGCCAGTGGGACGACACGCTGATCGTCTTCACCTCCGACCATGGCGAGCAGCTCGGCGACCATTACCTGTTCGGCAAGCTCGGCTATTTCGATCAGTCGGCCCACATCCCGCTGATCGTCCGCGACCCGCGGCCGGAGGCGGATTCCAGCCGCGGCCGGCAGGTCGACGACTTCACCGAATCGGTCGACATCCTGCCGACCATCCTCGGCTGGCTCGGCCTGCCGGTGCCGCGGCAGTGCGACGGCCGCTCGCTGCTGCCCTTCTGCCGGGGCGGGCGGCCGCGGGATTGGCGCGATGCGGCGCATTGGTTCTACGATTTCGGCAATGTGCGCGAGCGGGTCGGCGAGGCGCGGCTGCATTCCGACCAGTGCGGCGTCCAGGTGATCCGCGACGCCCGGCGCAAATACGTGCACTGCACCGCTTTGCCGCCCTTGTTCTTCGACCTGGAGCGCGACCCCGGCGAGTTCGAGGACCGCAGCCGCGACCCAGCCTATGCCGGGGAGATGCTGGCCTATGCCCAGAAACTGCTGTCCTGGCGCATGCGGCACGAGGACCGGACGCTGAGCCACATCACGCTCGAAGGCGGCTATTTCGAGGAAGAGGCGCGATGAGCACGGCCGACATCCGCGGCATCCTGTTCGACAAGGACGGCACGCTGATCGACTATGACGCGACCTGGCTGCCGCTGAATCGCGAGGCCGCCCTGTTCGCTGCGGCCGGCGACCCGGAGCTGGCGCTGCGGCTGCTGGAGGTCGGCGGCGCCGACCCGCACACCGGCGCGGTCCGCGCCGACAGCCTGTTCGCCGCCGGGGCGACGCCGGAGATCGCGGCCGCCTGGATCGCCGCCGGCAGCCCTTACGATCTCGACCTGCTGGTGCCGGAGATGGACCGCATCTTCCAGAGTGCGGCCACGGCCGTGATCCGGCCGACCGTCGCCGACCCGGCCGGGCTGTTCCGGCGGCTGCGCGGCCGCGGGCTGAAGCTCGGCGTGGCCTCGAGCGACGGCGAGGTCGCGATCCGCGGCACGCTGGCGATGTTCGGCCTGCTCGACCTGGTCGATTTCATCGCCGGCTATGACAGCGGCCACGGCCACAAGCCGAATCCGGGCATGGTCTACGGCTTCTGCGACGCCACCGGCCTGCCGCCCGGCGCCGTCCTCATGGTCGGCGACAACCGGCACGACATGGCGATGGGCCGCGCGGCCGGGGTCGGCCTCTGCGTCGGCGTGCTCAGCGGCACCGGCACCGCCCGGACCCTGGTCGGTCTCGCCGATCTCTGCCTGCCGGACATCGGCGGGCTGGAGCAACTTCTCGGCGGACCGCAACGGCCTGATGGCATCGACCGCCTTTTAGACTAAAGTCCGCAAAAATGCCGTTCGTGGAGGATTCACGTGCCCGGTTTTCCGATCGTGGACAGCCACGTCCATATTTATGATCCAGCCATATTGTCTTATCCGTGGATGGAGCAGGTCCCTGGCCTGAAGTCGCGCCACCTGCCGGACGTGTACGACCGGCAGCGCGACGGCGTGGCGATCGACCGCTACGTCTTCGTCGAGGTCGACGTCGCGCCGGTGCAGCGGGTGGAGGAGGCGCGCTGGGTCGATGCGCTCGCCGATCCGCGTCTCGGCGCCATCGTCGCCGCGGCGGCGGTCGAGGACGGCCAGGCGGTGCGGACCGAGCTCGACGCGCTGCATGCCGCCGCCCCGAAGCTGCGCGGCATCCGCCGGCTGATCCAGGGCGAGGCGGTGGATTTCTGCATCCGGCCCGGCTTCGTCGAAGGCGTGCGGCTCCTGTCCGAATACGACCTGTCCTTCGACCTCTGCATTTTCCATCCGCAGTTCGACGCCGCGATCGAGCTGGTGCGCCGCTGCCCGGAGATCCGCTTCGTCCTCGACCATATCGGCAAGCCGGGGATCCGGGACGGGCTCGACCGGCCCTGGCGCGACCAGATGCGGGCCCTGGCGGCGCTGCCGAACGTCTGGTGCAAGCTGTCGGGCGTGGTCACCGAAGCCGATCACGAGGGCTGGACCCGGGCCCGGATCGAGCCCTACATACGTCATACGATTGACTGCTTCGGCTTCGACCGCACCATGTTCGGCAGCGACTGGCCCGTCTGCGAGCTGGCCTCCAGCTATCGCCGCTGGGTCGACACGCTGGACGCCATCCTCGCGGATTCGTCGGAGGCGCAGCTGCGGCAGCTCTATCGCGACACCGCCATCGCCTTCTACCGGCTCGACTGAGCCCAAGACGCTGAGAGAGGACCCGCCCATGGACCCGATCGCCACGCGCCCGCTGGGCAAGAGCGGCGTTCCCGTCACCCAGCTCGGCTTCGGCGGCGCGCCGCTCGGCGACCTCTATCAGAAGCTGCCCGACGCGCAGGCGATCCAGACCATGGCCAAGGCGCTGGAGCTGGGCGTCACCCTGGTCGACACCTCGCCGCTCTACGGCCACGGCCTGTCCGAGCACCGCTTCGGCCAGGTGCTGCGGCCGCGGCCGCGCGACAGCTACGTGCTGTCGACCAAGGTCGGGCGCGTCTTCGTGCCGCCGGGGCGCGGCGGGGTCGACCGCGGCACCTGGGCCGGCGGGCTCGAGTTCAACCCGGTGTTCGACTACAGCTACGACGGCGCCATGCGCTCCTTCGAGCAGAGCCTGATGCGCCTCGGCATCTCCTCGGTCGACATCCTCCTGATCCACGACGTCGACATCTGGACCCACGGCTCGCGCGCGGCCTATGAGCAGCGGCTGCAGGAGGCGCTGGCCGGGGCCTATAAGGCGCTGTTCAAGCTGCGCGAGGAGGGCGTGGTCAAGGCGATCGGCGTCGGCGTCAACGAGGTCGAGGCGTGCATGCGCTTCGCCGAGGGTGGCGATTTCGACTGCTTCCTGCTGGCCGGGCGCTACACCCTCCTGGAGCAGACGGCGCTCGACGACTTCCTGCCGCTGTGCCAGCGCCGCAACATCGGCATCATGCTGGGCGGGCCGTACAATTCCGGCATCCTCGCCACCGGCGCCGTACCCGGCGCCCGCTACAACTACAAGGAGGCGCCGCCGGAGATCCTGGAGCGGGTGGCGCGGATCGAGGCGGTGTGCCGGCGCCACGGCGTGCCCCTTCCGGCCGCCGCGATCCAGTTCCCGCTGGCCCATCCGGTGGTCGCCTCGATGATCCCGGGCGCGGTCAAGCCGGAGGAGGTGGAGCGCAACCACGCCCTGATCGCGACCCCGATCCCGGCCGAGTTCTGGGCCGAGCTGAAGCGCGAAGGCCTGGTGCGGGAGGATGCGCCGGTGCCGGGCTGAAGACCGGCGGGTTGAGAGGAGTCGGGGGGCGGAGCACGTTCGGCGGCTGTCAGAGCAGCCCCAGGCTCCGGAAGCTGGAGTGGCCCTTGCGGCCGACGATGACGTGGTCGTGCAGGGTCACGCCGACCGTCTCCAGCGCACGGGCCACCGCCTTGGTCATCTCGATGTCGGCGCGCGACGGCGTCGGGTCGCCGGAGGGGTGGTTGTGGACCAAAATCAAGGCGCTGGCGCCGAGCTCCAGCGCCCGGCGCGCCACCTCGCGCGGATAGACCGGCGCCTGGTCGACCGTGCCCTGGGCGGTGGCGTCGTCGGCCAGCAGCGCGTTCTTGCGGTCGAGATACAGCACCCGTACCTGCTCGGTGCCGCCGAACTTCATGGCGACGCCGAGATAGTCCAGCAGCGCCTGCCAGGAGCCGAGCACGGGGCGGTCGGTCACCTGTTCCTTCAGCAGCCGCTCGGCCGCGGCCTGCACCACCTTCAGCAAGGCGACGCTGATGTCGCTCAGGCCGCCGCGCTGGGCCAGCTGGGTCGGTGTCGCCGCCAGCACCGCGCCCAGGCTGCCGAAGGTGGCGATCAGCTGCTTGGCCAGGGGCTTGGTGTCGCGCCGCGGGATCGCCGCGAACAGCAGCAGCTCCAGGATCTCGTAGTCGGCGAGGGCGGCGGCGCCGGCGGTCAGGAAGCGCTGCCGCAGCCGGTCGCGATGGCCGGTGTAGGTGGGAACCGGGTCCGTCGCCTCCGGCGCTTCGGTCACGGCGCCCCCGGCTACGAAAGGGAATAGGGCGGCTGGGTGTGGCCGGCGGGGGACAGGGTGAAGATCTCCACCCCATCCCTGGTGACGCCGACCGTGTGCTCGAACTGGGCCGACAGGCTGCGGTCGCGGGTCACCGCGGTCCAGCCGTCGGACAGGACCTTCACCGCCCAGTGGCCGGCATTGATCATCGGTTCGATGGTGAAGATCATGCCCTCGCGCAGCGCCAGCCCGTCGCCGCGCCGGCCGTAATGCAGGATGCTGGGCGGGGCGTGGAAGACGCGGCCGACGCCGTGGCCGCAGAAGTCCCGGACCACCGAGAAGCGGTGGCCCTCGGCATGGCTCTGGATGGCGTGGCCGATGTCGCCCAGCGTGGCGCCGGGCTTGACCGCGGCGATGCCGCGCATCATCGACTCATAGGTCACCTCGATCAGCCGCTTGGCCTTGACCGCGATCTTGTCGCCGGCGACGTACATGCGGCTGCTGTCGCCATACCAGCCGTCCAGGATCGGGGTGACGTCGATGTTCAGGATGTCGCCGTTCTCCAGCTTCCGGTCGCCCGGGATGCCGTGGCAGACGACATGGTTCAGCGAGATGCAGCTCGACTTCGGATAGCCGCGATAGCCCAGCGTTGCCGGCACCGCGCCATGGTCGCGCATGAAGCCGTCGCACAGCTTGTCCAGCTCGTCGGTGGTGACGCCGGGGCGCACATGGGGGGCGATGAAGTCGAGGGTCTCGGCCGCCAGCCGGCCGGCACGCCGCATTGCCGCGAACTCGGCCTCGCCATGCAGGGGGATGTGGCCTTCCTCGCGGGTCTGGTGTTCCACCTCGGTCACGCTTTCTGTCCTGTCTCGCATCGCCATTAGCCTATAGCACCGCCGCCGCGCGGTCGCCACCCGGCGGGATATGGGGGCGACTCGGCCGGACGCCGAGAGGTTGCCGTCCGCATGGCCGGGAGGCGGCCGGTCGAGGGGTGTCGTGACCGGCTTGACTCTGCTTTATAACCAAACGAGCATTTATAAACATGATTGGCCGAAGGAGGAGACGATGCCGCTGCCGCTGGACGGAAGGATCGCCCTGGTCGCGGGCGGGACCCGTGGGTGCGGGCGGGGGATCGCGGTGGAGCTCGGGGCGGCCGGCGCCACCGTCTACGTCACCGGGCGCAGCATCCGCGGGCAGGCTTCGGAATACCGGCGGCCGGAGACGATCGAGGAGACGGCGGAGCTGGTCTCGGCCGCCGGCGGCCGCGGCATCGCCGTGCAGGCCGACCATCTGGTGCCGGAACAGGTGGAGCGCCTGGTCGCCCGCATCCGGGGCGAGCAGGGGCGGCTCGACATCCTGGTGAACGACCTCTGGGGCGGCGAGACGCTGTTCGAGTGGAACAAGCCGGTGTGGGAGCACGATCTGCGGAACGGCCTGCGCCTGCTCCAGCTCGGCGTGCACACCCATCTGATCACGGCGCACTACGCCTTGCCGCTGCTGATCCGGCATCCCGGCGGCCTCTTGGTCGAGGTCACCGACGGCACGGCGGAGTACAACGCCGACCACTACCGGCTGTCGCCCTTCTACGATCTCGCCAAGGTGTCGGTGAACCGGATGGCCTGGGCCCATGCCAAGGACCTGGCGCCGCACGGTGCCACCTCGGTGTCGCTGACGCCGGGCTGGATGCGGTCGGAGATGATGCTCGAGGCCTACCAGGTCACCGAGGAGACCTGGCGCGACGCGACGAAGATCCAGCCGCATTTCATCATCTCGGAGACGCCGCGCTTCACCGGCCGCGCCGTGGCGGCGCTGGCGGCCGACCCGGACCGGGCGCGGTGGAACGGCCGGTCCCTGTCCAGCGGCCAGCTGGCCCGGGTCTACGGCTTCACCGACCTCGACGGCTCGCAGCCCGACGCCTGGCGCTACGTGCCGGAGGTGCAGGACGCCGGCAAGCCGGCCGACGCCACCGGCTATCGCTAGCGATTTCCGCCTGTCTCGCGGCCCGTCCAGGCGATAGCATCGCCCGACTCGAGCCCAGGGCAGGACCATGACCGATACGCGCATCGTGACCGCCGCCGTTCTGGTGATCGGCGACGAGATCCTTTCCGGCCGCACCAAGGACGCCAATATGGGCTTCCTGGCCGAGCGGCTGACCGATCTCGGCATCAGCCTGCGCGAGGCGCGGGTGGTGGCGGACGACCCGGAGGAGATCGTGGCTGCGGTCAATGCGCTCAGGGCGCGCTACGACCATGTCTTCACCACCGGCGGCATCGGCCCGACGCATGACGACATCACCGCCGAATGCGTCGCCCGCGCCTTCGGCGTGCCCCTGCTGCGCCACCCCGAAGCGGTGCGGCGGCTGGAGGCGCATTACGAGGCCGGCCAGCTGAACGAGGCGCGGCTGCGCATGGCCAACGTGCCGGAGGGCGGCGTGCTGATCGACAACCCGGTCAGCGCCGCGCCCGGCTTCCGCATCGGCAACGTCCATGTCATGGCCGGGGTGCCGCGGATCATGCAGGCGATGTTCGACGGCATCGCCCCGACGCTCGCCGGCGGCGACAAGGTGCTCAGCCGCACCGTGACCTGCGACCTCGGCGAAGGCGTGATCGCCGCCGGGCTCGGCGCCGTCGCCGCGGTCTATCCGGAGCTCTCGATCGGCAGCTACCCGTATTTCCGCGCCGGCAGGTTCGGCACCAGCCTGGTGCTGCGCGGCACCGATGCCGAAAAGCTGTCCACGGCCGCCGAGGCGGTGCGCTCCCTGGTGGTCTCGCTCGGCGGCACGGCGGGCCTCGATCCCGAGAAGAACGAGTAGGCCAGCCCGATCAGGAGCGCGATGCCGAGCCAGGCGGCGAGGTAGAGCAGGCCGCGACCGTCCCAGCCGCGGCGCAGCACGGCCGGCGCCACCAGGATCAGGGCGGCGACCAGCCAGATCAGGTGGATCCATTGGAAATCGCTCATGTCCGGACAATGGGGGCCGATCCGTCCGCCGGCAAGCCGCATTCGGCTTGCGCGGCGGGCGGGGCCGGGCGATAGAGGCGCCGTGCGGACGTGGTGGAACCGGTAGACACAGCAGACTTAAAATCTGCGTCCTTCGGGAGTGCGGGTTCGAGTCCCGCCGTCCGCACCAGCGCCGGTTTCGACCGTCAGGCCGTCATGGCGTGGCAGGATCGGGCGCAACGCCGGCAGGCGTCGACGCAGTCCCGCATGTCGCCGATGCGCTTGCAATCCGCGGCGCAGGCGGCGCAGCAGGAGTCCGGAACGCCTCACGAGCGACCTCGCTTCGCGGATACCCTTGATCAACAGGGCGACCGGGCGATCGGTTCGGCGGCGGCTGGTTGACTCCGCGACCCGCCGGACTGTTCCATGGCGTCATGACGTCGCGACTGCCGATCCGCCTCGCCGTCCTGGTCGCCCTGATGGTGCCGGCCGGCGCCGTCACGTCGTTGCCGGCCGCCGCGCAATGGCTCGGCCCGTATCTCGACTCGCAGCGCTACGACAATCTGCGGCGGCACCAGCAGCGCCTGCAGCAGAGGCGCGCGCAGCGGCCGCGCCAGACGGACCAGTCCCTGACGGCGCATCAGCGCGCCTGCGCCCAGCGTTACCGCAGCTACAACCCGGCGACGGACACCTACACCGTCCGACCCGGCGTCACGGCCCGCTGCCGGTTGTGAGCTGGATGGCGCCGCCGAATGTTGCGGATCGGCCGGCCGGGGCGCAGGCCCGGCCGCGAGGCGCCTAGAAGAACCTGTTCGCCGGCCGCGGCAAACCCAGATGGTCGCGCAGCGTCGTACCCTCGTACTCCTTTCGGAACAGGCCGCGGCGCTGCAGCTCCGGCACCACCTGGTCGACGAAGTCGTCGAGGCCGCCGGGCAGGTAGGGGAACATCACGTTGAACCCGTCCGAGCCCTCGCCGTCGAGCCAGGCTTGCATCTCATCGGCGATCGTCGCCGGAGTGCCGACGAAGGCGAGGCCGGCATAACCGCCCAGGCGCTGGGCCAACTGGCGCACGGTCAGGCCCTCGCGCTCCGCCAGCTCCAGCACCCGCTCGCGGCCGGTCTTGCTGGCATTGGTCTCCGAGATCGGCGGCAACTTCGCGTCCGGGTCGAAGCCCGAGGCGTCGGTGCCCAGCGCGATCGAGAGGGACGCTATGGCGCTCTCATAATGGACGAGGCTATCTAGCTTCGCCCGTTTGGCCCGCGCCTCCTCGACCGTGTCGCCGACCACGACGAAGGCGCCGGGCAGGATCTTCAGATGATCGCGGTCGCGGCCGATCGCTTCCATCCGGCCCTTGACGTCGGCATAGAAGCGTTGGCCGGCGGCGAGGGTCGAGCCGGCGGCGAACACCATCTCCGCCGTCTCCGCCGCCAGCTGCCGGCCGGAGTCCGAGGCGCCGGCCTGTACGATCACCGGCCAACCCTGCGGCGGCCGGGCGATGTTCAGCGGCCCGCGCACCGACAGGTGCGGCCCCTTGTGGTCCAGCACATGCAGCTTCGCGGGATCGAAATAGATTCCGGCCTCGACGTCGCGGATGAAGGCGTCGTCGGCCCAGCTGTCCCACAGCCCGGTGACCACGTCGTAGAACTCGCGGGCGCGGTCGTAGCGCTCGCCATGCTCCATATGCTCCTCGAGGCCGAAGTTCAGCGCCGCGTCCGGGTTCGAGGTGGTGACGATGTTCCAGCCGGCGCGGCCGCCGCTGATGTGGTCCAGCGAGGCGAAGCGCCGGGCGATGTGGTAGGGCGCGTCGAAGGTGGTCGAGGCGGTGGCGACGAGGCCGATCCGCTCGGTCGCGCCGGCCAGGGCCGACAGCAGGGTGAAGGGCTCGAACGAGGTCACCGTGTGGCTGCGCTTCAGCGCCTCCACCGGCATGTTCAGCACGGCCAGGTGGTCGGCCATGAAGAAGGCGTCGAAGCGGCCGCGCTCCAGCGTCTGGGCGAAGCGCTTGAGATGGCCGAAGTTGAAGTTGGCGTCGAGGTAGGCGCCGGGATAGCGCCAGGCGCCGGTGTGGATGCTGGCCGGGCGCATGAAGGCGCCGAGATGCAGCTGGCGGTCACGACTCAAGGATCACCTCTCGCCCGACAGGGCGGGTTGCGGGCATGTCCTCGGCGGCGCGACGGCATTCTGGCCGGTAAGGGCCGGGCCGCGCAACAGAGATGCGATGCCCGCGCGAGAGCCGCGCATCGACCTGCTGCCCGCTCGATCGGGATGAGTTCGGGGCCGGATAGGATGGCCCTGGCGGGGTCCCCTTCCGGTTCTAAACACAATATTCAGTTGATTAATTTGCGATCTAGTTCACGATATGTTCCATGGATGCGGCGCAGACCGATCAGGTGTCGGAGGCCCCGGCCGCTCCCCAGGAGGAGCGGGCGGCGCGGCATCTGCGCATGCTCGCCCGGGTGGCGGACGTCCACATGGAGATCGTCGAGGCCACCCGCACCGAGGCGGTCGAGGCGCCGCAGCCCGGCGTCGACTATTGCCAGCGGATCGCCGTCGTCACCCGCTCGCTGCGGCTGACCCTGCTCCTGGAGGAGAAATTCACCGGCCACCGCGAGGAGCGGCGCAAGGCCGCGGCGAAGCGCGAGTCGGCGCAGGAGGACCGGCACGCCCTGCGGGTGAAGCTGGCGATGCTGGCGGCGGCCCATGAGGTCTCCAAGGACGAGGCGGAGATCGACCGCCGCGCCGCCGAGGTCTGCGAGCGGGTCAAGCGGCCGGAGGTGGTCGAGCTGATCGAGGCCAGCCGGCCGGAGGTCGCGGTGGCGGCGCTGTGCCGGCGCTGGGGCTTCCCGCCGCAGGTGGAGCGCTGGCTGGAGATGGCCGACGAGGCCATGGAGGATCTGGCTTCATCCCGCCGGAGGACGGTGAGGATGACGAGGGTCCGCCCGAGCCCCGCTCCGCCGGCAGCCGCAGGCCCAAGGCCCCGGACACAGGGTAACAGCGTAGGTTGGGTTCGCGTTGGCAAACCCAACATCCCGCCGCTACCGCGGCCCCCAATCCTGTTGGGTTCGCTGCCGCGAACCCAACCTACGAGATCCAGGTGTTTTTTGCCTCTCCCGCTTGCGGGAGAGGTCGGAGGCGCTTGCGCCTCCGGGTGAGGGGCGGTTGTCGAGGCCGGGATCACCCCACCCGGTCTCGCTGCGTGAGCCTGAGCTCATTCATGCCGCTCTAAGGCGGCGGGCGCAGCCAGGCCAGCAGCGACCGCGCGGCCGC
This sequence comes from Inquilinus sp. NPDC058860, assembly GCF_042743185.1. NCBI lineage: Bacteria > Pseudomonadati > Pseudomonadota > Alphaproteobacteria > Rhodospirillales > Rhodospirillaceae > Inquilinus > Inquilinus sp. NPDC058860. The sequence continues at coordinate 22,767 of NZ_JBHYMS010000037.1, forward strand.
CAGGCCCAGGACGATCATCGGCACCACCACGAGCAGCGCCAATTCGGCGACCAGCGCACCCGCCACCCCTCTGATGGCCAAAGCCGGCAGCGGATGATCGGACGGGCGGACGACCGTCACGCTGAAGACCCCCCACGCCAGCGCCGTCGCGATCGTGACCAGCCGGATGGCCCAGCGATTCGGCATGAACAGCACGGTCAGGAGGCAGGCGGCCAGGACCAGCGGGTTCTTCACCGTGGTCAGGAAGTGCAGGAAGATCTCGTGGGTCCCCATCACGCCGATCTTGTGGCCCCGGGTCCCTCGAATCCATCGCAAACGGATGATGCCGGGACGGCGAGGGCTTTTCGGCGTTCGCTCGATCATGTCACTTGCAAAATGATAGTGACCTATCTATATGACGGATATCATTCAATGATGTCGACAAGGCATCGCCATGCAGCGCAAGAGCTTCGGCACCACGCAATGCCCCGTCGCCCGCAGCCTCGAGCGGGTCGGCGAGTGGTGGAGCATCCTGATCCTGCGGGACGCCTATTATGGCCTGACCCGCTTCGACGAGTTCCAGAAGAGCCTGGGCATCGCGCCCAGCATGCTGACCCGGCGGCTGAACAGCCTGGTCGAGGCCGGCCTGCTGGAGCGGCGGTGCTACAGCGAGAAGCCGCCACGCGACGAGTATGTGCTGACCGGGATGGGCCGGGACTTCCGGCCGGTGGTCTGGTCGCTGGTTGCCTGGGGCAATCGCCATTTCGCCCCGGAGGGCGCCAGCGTCCAGCTGGTCGACCGCGCGACCGGCGCCGTTGCAGACCCGGTGCTGGTCGACCGTAACACCGGCCGCGAGATGACCTCGCATACCTTCCGGCCCGGCCCCGGCCCGGCTGCCGACGAGCGCATGCGGCGCAAGCTCGCCCAGGCAACCTTCGCCGCCCCGGAGGCCACGCCATGAACGCCATCGTCCTCGACCGCGACGCCTCGACCCCGGTCCAGGCGCCCGTCGTGCGGAAGCCGCGGCTGACCAGGAAGCGCCTGGCCTTGTCCGGCGTGGCCCTGGCCATCCTCCTCGGCGGCGGCTGGTATGGCCACGATTGGTGGACGGTCGGCCGCTTCTTCGAGAGCACCGACGACGCCTATGTCGGCGGCAACATCACCGTGATCGCACCCAAGGTCGCCGGCTTCGTCGCCACCCTGGCGGTGACCGACAACCAGCCGGTCCATGCCGGCGATCTGCTGGTCCGGCTGGACGACCGCGACTACCGGGCGGCGCTGGCCAAGGCCGAGGCCGCGGTGGCGCAGCAGAACGCGACCCTGGCCAATCTCGACGCCACGTACCGGCTGCAGCAGGCGGTGATCGCCCAGGCCCAGGCTGGCATCGCCGCTTCAGACGCCGAGATCGTGCGCACCCGCGACGACCAGACGCGCTACCAGCAGCTCTCGGCCCGGTCCTTCGCCTCGGTCCAGACCTTCCAGAAGGCCGATGCCGACCACAAGCAGGCGGTGGCCGACGGCCAGAAGGCCGAAGCCACGCTGCAGGCGGCGCAGCGCCAGCTCGACGTCATCGACACCCAGAAGCAGCAGGCGCGGGCGGCGCTGGCCGCGGCCGTCGCCGACCGCGACACGGCGCAGCTCAATCTCGGCTACACCGAGATCCGGGCGCCGATCGACGGCACCATCGGCAACCGTGCCGCCCAGGAGGGCGCCTTCGCCACGGTGGGGTCGCAGCTGCTGTCGCTCGTGCCGGCCACCGGCCTGTGGGTCGACGCCAATTTCAAGGAGACCCAGCTGGCGCAGATGCGCGCCGGCCAGGCGGCGACGGTGACGGCCGACGTGCTGCCGGGCGAGGTGTTCCACGGCCACGTCGCCAGCCTGGCGCCGGCCACCGGCGCCCAGTTCAGCGTGCTGCCGCCGGAGAACGCGACCGGCAACTTCACCAAGATCGTCCAGCGCGTGCCGGTGCGCATCCTGCTCGATGGCGACGCCTCGACGCTGGGCCGGCTGCGGCCCGGGCTGTCGGTGACCGCCAATGTCGACCAGCGGGAAGGGAAATGAACGCCGCCTCGGTCAGCCCGGCCACCCCTGGCGGCATCGCCGGGCTGACCGAGGGCCAGAAGATCTTCGCCTTCGCCGTGATGTGCGTCGGCTTCTTCATCGCGCTGCTCGACATCCAGATCGTCTCGGCCTCGCTGCGCGACATCGGCGGCGGCCTGTCCGCCGGGGTCGACGAGACCGCCTGGGTGCAGACCAGCTACCTGATCGCCGAGATCATCGTCATCCCGCTGTCCGGCTGGCTGTCGCGGGTGATGTCGACGCGCTGGCTGTTCAGCGTCTCGGCCGCCGGCTTCACCCTGACCAGCCTGTTGTGCGGCTGGGCCTGGGACATCAACAGCATGATCGCCTTCCGGGCGCTGCAGGGCTTCCTCGGCGGCTCGATGATCCCGACCGTGTTCACCGCCGCCTTCGCCTTCTTCCAGGGCCCGAAGGTGGTGGTCGCGGCGGCGACGATCGGCGCGTTGTCCTCGCTGGCCCCGACCCTCGGCCCCACCATCGGCGGCTGGATCACCGACAACTACTCCTGGCACTGGCTGTTCTTCGTCAACCTGGTCCCCGGCGCCTTCATCACCATCGTGGTGCCGATCCTGGTGAAGATCGACAAGCCGGACTGGTCGCTGCTGCGTGGCGCCGACTATCCCGGCATGGTGCTGATGGCGCTGTTCCTCGGCTGCCTCGAATACACGCTGGAGGAGGGGCCGCGCTGGGACTGGTTCGGCGACGATGGCATTCGCGCCACCGCCTGGATCGCGGCGGTCAGCGGCGCCCTCTTCGTCTGGCGCAGCCTGACCTATGAGCGGCCGGTGGTGGATCTGCGGGCGCTGAAGAGCCGCAACTTCGCGCTCGGCTGCTTCTTCTCCTTCGTCACCGGCATCGGCCTGTTCTCGACCATCTACCTGACGCCGCAGTTTCTCGGCCGGGTGCGCGACTTCAGCGCCTACGACATCGGCCTGACGGTGTTCTCGACCGGTGTGTTCCAGATCATGGCCATCCCGGTCTACGCCTGGTTCGCCAGGCGGTTCGACCTGCGCTGGCTGATGATGTTCGGCCTGTCCTGCTTCGCCCTCTCGCTGTGGCTGTTCACCCCGATCACCCATGACTGGGGCTGGCGCGAATTCCTGCTGCCCCAGGCCTTCCGCGGCTTCTCGCAGCAATTCGCGGTGGCGCCGGCGGTGACCCTGACGCTCGGCGGGCTGGCGCCAGACCGGCTCAAGCTCGCCTCCGGCCTGTTCAACCTGATGCGCAACCTTGGCGGCGCCATCGGCATCGCCGCCTGCGCCACCATCCTGAACGACCGCACCAACCTGCATTTCCTGCGGCTGGCCGAGCACCTGACCCCGGCCAATCCGGCGGCGGTCGAGCTGGTGCAGAAGGTGACGGCGGCCCAGACCATGGCCCTTGGCGGCGACGCCCAGCGCGGCCACGAGGCGGCGCTGCGGCAGCTGTGGTCGCTCACCCTGCGCGAGGCCCAGACCCTGACCTATGCCGACGCGTTTCTCGTGCTCTGCGTCTGCCTGACCATCGCGGCCCTGATGGTGCCGCTGATGCGCAAGGTGGCGCCACCCAGAGGATCTTCTGCCGATGCGCATTGACACCGCCCTGGCCGACAGCCCGGCCGTCCCCAGCGGCGCGGCCCCGGCGTCAGCGCCGGCCGCGCTCAGCGCCCGCACCCGGATGCTGCTGCACGGCCCGATCGTGCCGACCATCCTGCGCCTGGCCTGGCCGAACGTGCTGGTGATGCTGGCCCAGGCTTCGACCGGGCTGATCGAGACGTGGTGGCTGTCGCATCTCGGCACCGACGCCCTGGCCGGCATGGCGCTGGTGTTTCCGCCGGTGATGCTGGCCCAGATGATCTCGGCCGGCGCCATCGGCGGCGGTATCTCCGCCGCCGTGGCCCGTGCGATCGGCGGCGGCCGGCGCGGCGACGCCGATGCGCTGGTGCTGCACGCCGTCGTCATCAACCTTGCGCTCGGCCTGCTCTGCACCGTCGGCATGCTGGCCTTCGGCCGGCCGGTCTACCGGCTGCTCGGCGGCAGCGGCGGGGCGCTGGAGGCGGCGCTGCTGTATTCCGACGTCGTCTTCGCCGGCAGTGTGCTGGTGTGGCTGATGAACGGGCTGGCCAGCGTGATCCGCGGTACCGGCAACATGCTGGTGCCGGCGCTGGTGACCTGCGGCGGCGTGCTGTTCCTGGTCCCGGTCTCGCCGCTGCTGATCTTCGGCTTCGGGCCGGTCCCGGCGCTCGGCGTCGCCGGCGGCGGCGTGGCGCTGCTGGCCTATTACCTGGTCGGCACCGCCGTGCTCGCATGGTACGTGCTGTCCGGGCGGAACCTGGCGCGGCTGCGCCGGTCGCCGCTGCGCCGGGGCTTCTTCGCCGACATCCTGCGGATCGGCGCCGTCGGCGCCCTCAACTCGCTGCAGAGCAACGTCGTCATCGCCGTGGTCACGGCGCTGGTGGCCGCCGCGGCGGGGGTCGATGCCGTCGCCGGCTTCGGCACCGGCGCCCGGCTGGAATATCTGCTGATCCCGCTGGTCTTCGGCCTCGGCGCGCCGCTGGTGGCGCTGGTCGGCACCAATATCGGCGCCGGCCAGCCGGACCGGGCGCTGCGCATCGCCCTGACTGGCGGAGCCATGGCATTCGCTTTGACCGAGGCGATCGGCCTGGCCGCCGCGATCTGGCCGCACGCCTGGCTGGCGCTGTTCAGCGCCGATCCGCGGATGCTGGAGACCGGCACCGCCTATCTTCGCATCGTCGGCCCGGCCTATGGCTTCTTCGGCCTGGGGCTGGCGCTGTACTTCGCCTCGCAGGGAGCGGGGCAGCTGGCCTGGCCGCTGATCGCCGGCGGGCTGCGGGTGGCGCTGGCGGTCGGCGGCGGCTGGCTGGCGCTGCGCTGGACCGGGTCGCTCGACGCGCTGTTCGCCAGCCTCGCTCTCGGCCTCGCCGCCTACGGCCTGACCATGCTCGGAGCGATCGCCTCCGGCGCCTGGTTCCGCCGCGGGGCCTGAACCGCGGCCGAAGGATGCGCCGGCCGCCGAAATCGGCGACAACTCCGTCTTTCGTTCGGGAAGAGGGATGCTTGCGGGATGGCCTGGGTTCATGTCGACAGCGCCGCGCTCGGCGACAGAGTGCTCGACCTCTACGAGCGCGACGGCGTCTACATGATCCGGGTCGACGGCTGGGAGCTGATGAACGGCGCGTATCACGAGTCGGAGGACCGGCTCGGCGAGCTCGCCGCCCGGCTGGCGCGCAGCCCCGACCCTGAGGTGCTCGTCGGCGGCCTCGGCCTCGGCTACACCCTGGCCAGCCTGGTCCGGCATCTCGGCGGGGCCGGCCGCATCACGGTGGCCGAGCTGTCCGAGGCGGTGATCCGCTGGTTCGATCGCTACACGAGGCCCCGGTCCCTCGGCGCCCGTTCCGCCGGGATCCGGCATGGCGACGTCCTCGCCGTGGCGGCCGAAGGCTCCGGCTTCGACATCATCCTGATCGACGTCGACAACGGGCCGGAGCCGCTCTCCGCGACCGGGAACGCGACGCTCTACGGGGCAAGCGGCCTCGGCACCCTGCGTCGGGCGCTCAAGGCCGACGGGATCTTGATGGTCTGGTCCGCCTTCGAGGATCGGGATTTCGTCGCCCGGGCCCGGTCCGCCGGCTTCTCGCCCGCATCGCTGCCGGTGTTCCGGCCGGGCCGGGCGGAGCCGTTCCATCTCGTCTACGTGCTGTCGGCGTCGCCGTTCCTGCCGGACGAGCTGGACCGGTTCGGGCTGCAGCCGTTGTAGGCTCCGCTGGACCGCCTCCCCCGCGGCGTGTACACGCTGGACGTTCGTTGCGACCGCTGGCCGGAGTAGCCTGTTGCCCTTCCCGAAATCGCCGATCCTCGTCGCCGCGCTCCTGCTGCTGGCCGCCTGCGCCGAGCCGCAGACGGCGGAGAGCGTCTCCGCAGCGGCCCGGGAACGCTTCGGGGAGCGGATCGCCCCCTATCAGGACCACCCCTCGGCGCAGATGATCGCCGATCTCGGCCCGCCCGACCATGACACCCCCACCAAGGAAGGCGGCCGCAAGCTGGTGTGGGAGCGGCACGACACCAAGACCATCGACGACCAGGTCCTGCCGATCGCCTGCACCGTCACGGCGCTGACCCACAGCGACGACGTTGTGTTCTTCGTGCTGGCCGGCGGCAACACCATCTACTGCTCCGAGGTCTTTGCCGCCAACCCGTCCTGAGCCGGCGGCCGGCCGCGTGAGGCCAGCCGGCCCGTTCGGCCCCATTGCAGCAGGGCGACCAGCCCGGCCAGCGCCAGCGCCGGCAGATAGATCCAGAGATGCGGCGGCCTGTCCGCCGGTGTCAGCACCGCGGCGATGTCGTAGCCCGCCTCGAGACCGGTGCGCCGGGCGTAGGAGCCGAAGCCGACATCGGTGATCGTCACCCCGTCGCCCATCGCGCTGACGCCAAGCCCCGCCGCGCGCAGGCGCCGCGCCGGGTCGGGCTGCGGCTCGCCGAGCGGCAGGCTGATGGTTTTCCGGACGTCGTCGCCCTCGATCGAGATGCCTTCGACCACGAAGGTCAGGCGGTGGCCGGCGGGCGCCGCCGCGACCTCGGCCAGGAAGGTGGCTGGTGGTTGCGACACCGTCGCCGGATAGAAGCGGTCGAGCCACCAGTCTGGCCGGAACAGGGCGAAGCAGGCGACCAGCAGCAGCGCGCTCTCCCACAGCCGCGACCGGGTCACGAAATAGCCCATGGTGGCGGCGGAGAACAGCAGCACGGCGGCGAAGGTGACGGTGACGATGGCGGCGAGGTCGGCCCAGCCCTCGATCCCGATCAGCAGCATGCCGGGGTTGAACACGAAGACGAAAGGCAGCACCGCCGTGCGCAGCGAATAGAGGGCGCCCTGGAACCCGGTCTTGATCGGGTCCTCGCGCGAGATCGCGGCGGCGGCGAAGGCGGCCAGGCCGACCGGCGGGGTGATGTCGGCCATGATGCCGAAATAGAACACGAAGAGATGCACTGCGATCAGCGGGATGGCGAGGCCGGCCTGGGCGCCGAGCTCGACCGCCACCGGCGCCATCAGCGTCGCCACCAGGATGTAGTTGGCAGTGGTCGGGATGCCCATGCCCAGCACCAGGCTGACCAGCGCGATCATTGCCAGCATGATCATGACGTTGCCGCCGGACACGGCCTCGACCAGCTCGGTCATCATCAGGCCGAGGCCGGTCAGGGTGACGGTGCCGACGACGATGCCGGCGGTGGCGGTGGCGATGCCGATGCCGATCATGTTGCGGGCGCCGAGACCGAGCCCGTCGACCAGCTCGGCCAACGACCGGCGCAGCGCCTGCGGCAGATCCTGCCGGCGGAACAGGGCCAGCAGCGGTCCGCGGGTGGCGAGGATGCCTATGATCGCGATGGTCGCCCAGAAGGCCGACAGGCCGGGCGACATCTGCTCCACCATCAGGCACCACAGCAGCACCACCAGCGGGATCAGGAAGTCGAGCCCGGTGCGGGTCACGTCCCAGGCGCGGGGCAGGTGCAAGAGCGGCGTGTTCGGGTCGTCGATGGCGAGATCCGGGAAGCGGGCGGCATAGGCCAGGCTGGCGCCGTAGAGCGCGAGCCCGGCCAGGGCCAGGACCCAGGGCGCCGCGGCGCCGAACGCCGCCTGCGCGCCGAGGATGCCGTAATAGAGCAGGCCGATCGCGGCGATGATGCCGCTGAGGCCGAGGCCGGTGCGCAGCAGGCGCGCCTGCAGTGCCATGCGCTCGCGCGGGATCGGCTTGGTGCCGATCTTCAGCGCCTCGAGATGGACGATGTACAGCAGCGCGACATAGGAGGCGACGGCCGGCAGCAGGGCGTGCTTGACGATCTCGGAATAGGGGATGCCGACATACTCGACCATCAGGAAGGCGGCGGCGCCCATCACCGGCGGCATGATCTGGCCGTTGATCGAGGACGCGGCCTCGATCGCCCCGGCCTTCACGCCGGACAGTCCGGTCCGCTTCATCAGCGGGATGGTGAAGATGCCGCCGGACACGACGTTGGAGACGGAGGAGCCGGAGACCACGCCGTTCAGCGCCGAGGACACCACCGCCACCTTGGCCGGGCCGCCGCGCAGATGGCCCAGCAGCGCGATCGAGATCTGCATCATCCAGTTGCCCGCCCCGGCCTTGTCCAGCAGGGTGCCGAACAGGACGAACAGGAAGACGAAGCTGGTCGAGACGCCGAGCGCGATGCCGAAGATGCCCTCGGTGGTCAGCCACTGGTGCTGCAGGAACTTGGTGAGGGACGCGCCCTTGTGCTGGATCACCTCGGGCATCCAGGGGCCGGCGAAGGTGAACAGGATGAACAGCAGGGCGACGCCGACCATGGGCAGGCCCAGCGCCCGCCGCGTCGCCTCCAAGAGCAGCAGGATGCCGGCGCCTGCGGTGACCAGGTCGAGCGTCGTCGGTTGGCCCGGGCGCTGCGCCAGCTCGCGGTAGAACAGGAACAGATAGGCGCCGGCGAAGGCGCCGAGGACGGCCAGGATCCAGTCGATCGCCGGCACCCGGTCGCGCCGCGACCGGGCGAAGGCGGGATAGGCGGTGAAGGCCAGGAACAGGGCGAAGCCCAGATGGATCGCCCGCGCCTCGGTGTCGTTGAACACGCCGAAGCCGAGCCGGAAGGGCAGGGGCGAGGCGTACCACAGCTGGAACAGCGACCAGGCGATGGCGATGCCGGCCAGCAGCGTCGCCGCGGCGCCGGCCGGCTTGCGCCCGCCGGTATCGGCTTCGGCGACCAGCTGCTCCAGTTCCGCGCTCGGCTGCAGCCCCGGCGTGTCGGTCATGACCGCCTCTCCCTGTTTGTTGGTGCTGGAGGTCGATGAGCCGTCAGGTGAGGGGGCGATCCTCTTTATCTGTCATTGCCGGGCTTGACAGGGAAAAGAGGGTCCATTCCTCAATCCGACCACTCCGGCCGGCCGTCACATCCAGCCCTTCTCCTTGTAATACCGCTCGGCGCCCGGATGCAGCGGGGCGGAGAGGCCGGCCTTGATCATCTGCTTCGGGTCGAGATGGGCGAAGGCCGGGTGCAGGCCCTTGAACTCGTCGAAATTCTCGAACACCGCGCGGACCAGCTGGTAGACCGCCTCCTCATCGGTGCCGGCCGAGGTGACCAGCGTCGCCGTTACGCCGTAGGTCTCGGTCGGGTCCGGGTTGCCGTTGTAGAGGCCGCCCGGAATGGTGGCGCGGGCGTAGTAGGGCTTCTCGGCCAGCAGCTTGTCGACCGCGGCACCGGTGATCGGCACCAGCTTGGCGCCGCAGGTGGTGGTCGGATCCTGGATGTTCGCCGAAGGATGGCCGACGCCGTAGAAGAAGCCGTCGATCTTGTCGTCGCAAAGGGCCGGCCCGTGCTCGTCGGCCTTCAGTTCGGAGGCCAGCGAGAAATCGGCCAGGGTCCAGCCCAGCGCCGCCAGCAGCTCCTCCAGCGAAGCGCGGGTGCCGGAGCCGGGATTGCCGACGTTGAAGCGCTTGCCCTTCAGATCGGTGAAGGCGGCGACGCCGGCCTCCTTGCGGACCAGCACGGTGAAGGGCTCGGGATGGACCGAGAACACCGCGCGCAGCTCCGGGAACGCTCCCGAATCCTTGAACGCCCCGGCGCCGTTCAGCGCGTTGAACTGGACGTCGGACTGGGCCATGCCGAAATCGAGCTCGCCCGACCGGATGGTGTTGACGTTGAAGGCCGAGCCGCCGGTCGATTCGACCGAGCAGCGGATGCCGTGGGTCTTGCGGTCCTTGTTCAGGAGCCGGCAGATCGCCCCGCCGGCGGCATAGTAGACGCCGGTGACCCCGCCGGTGCCGATGGTGACGAAGCGCTGCTGCGCCGCGGCCGGGCCGGCGCTGAGAGCCAGCGCCGCCGCGGCGATGGCGGCCAGCAATGATACGGTGACCTGAAGCCTCATGATCTCTCTCCCCTTCTGATCGTGTGCATGGCCTCCCTCTCTGGCGGAGGGTCGGCCGGATTTGCCTGTCAGGCTGCTCTGGAGGCCGGCAGGCTTGCGATGGTGGCGTCGACGGCGTCGCCGAGGCGCTCGACGATGGCCTCGACCGCCGGCCCGTCGACGATGAAGGGCGGCGCCAGCAGCACATGGTCGCCCGCGACGCCGTCGACCGTGCCGCCCATCGGATAGACCATCAAGCCCCGCGCCATCGCCTCGCGCTTGATCCGGGCATGCAGCTTGAGGGCCGGGTCGAACGGCGCCTTGGTGGCGCGGTCGGCCACCAGCTCGACGCCCAGGAACAGGCCGCGGCCGCGGATGTCGCCGACCTGCGGGTGGTTGCCGAAGCGGTCGCCCAGGCGGCGGGCCAGACGCGCGCCCATGGCCGCGACATTGTCCATCAGGCGTTCGCCGCGGATCACCTCCTGCACCGCCAGCCCGGCGGCGCAGGCCATCGGGTGCCCGGTATAGGTATGGCCGTGCTGGAAAAAGCCGGAGCCCTGGGCGAAGGCGTCGAACAGGCGGCGCGACAGCAGCACCGCGCCGATCGGCTGGTAGCCGCCGCCCAGCCCCTTGGCGATGGTCATCAGGTCGGGGGCGATGCCCTCCTGCGTGCAGGCGTGCAGCGTGCCGGTGCGGCCCATGCCGCACATCACCTCGTCGAGGACCAGCAGCACGCCGTGGCGGTCGCAGATCGCCCGGATGCGCTTGAAGTAGTCGGCGACCGGCGGCACCGCGCCCATGGTGGCGCCGACCACCGTCTCGGCGACGAAGGCGGCCACGGTCTCCGGCCCCAGCTCCAGGATCTTGTCCTCCAGCGCCTGGGCGGCGCGGGCGGCATAGTCCTCGTCGCTCTCGCCCGGCTGCTGCAGGCGGTAGGCGAAGCAGGGATCGATGTGGTGGGTCTCGATCAGGAGCGGCCGGAACGGCGCCCGCCGCCATTCGTTGCCGCCGGTGGCCAGCGCCCCCAGCGTGTTGCCGTGATAGCTCTGGCGCCGGGCGATGACATGGCGGCGCTTGGGCTGGCCGGTCTCGACGAAATACTGCCGCGCCATCTTCAGCGCCGCCTCCACCGATTCCGACCCGCCGCTGGTGAAATAGACATGGCTCAGCCCGGCCGGCGCATCCTCGACCAGCCGGTAGGCCAGCCGCTCGGCAACCTCGCTGGTGAAGAAGCTGGTGTGGGCATAGGGCATCCGGTCCAGCTGCGCATGCAGCGCGGCGATGACCTCCGGATGGCCGTGGCCGAGGCAGGAGACGGCGGCGCCGCCCGATGCGTCGATGTAGCGCCGGCCCTCGGAATCGACGACCTCGATGCCGCGGCCGGCGACGGCGGTCGGGAACTCGGCATGGATCTGGCGGTGCAGGATGCGGGTCATGGCGATGCCTTGGCGGACCAGGGGCGGAGATGGGTGTCGAAGGCGGCCAGCTGCGCCTCGGTGCGGCGCAGGGCGGCGGGCGCCTCGGCGCCGCGGCCGGCGACCAGCGCCGCCAGGATCTCGGCGACGGCGAAGCCCGGCGCCAGGCTGTGGAAGAAGGACGGGCTGTCGGTCGCGACCAGGATCGTCTCCGCCGCCAGCTGGGCCAGCGGCGATACCTCGCTGTCGGTGACGGCGACGACCGCGACGCCGCGCCCGGCGGCCCAGCGCGCGGTCTCCACCGCGGCCCGGGTGTAGGGCGACACGCTGACGGCCAGCAGCACGTCCTCCGGCGTCGCCGCGCGGATCGGATCGGTGCCGGTGGCGCCCGCGCCGTCCAGCAGCACGGTCCGTTCGCCCAAGAGGGACAGGACATAGTGCAGGTGCCAAGCGATCGGGTGGCCGGCGCGCAGGCCCAGGCAGTAGATCCGGCGGGCGGCGGCCAGCCGCGCGGCGGCGGCGGCCAGGCGGTCCAGTGCCGCCGGCTCGGCCAGCCGGGCGACATGGCTGGCGATGGTGGTGGCGATCTCCGCCGCCAGCGCCCGGTCGCCCTTCAGCGTCTGGCTGGCCAGCTGGGCGTCGGCGCGGCCGGCGAAGCCGAGATCGCCCGACCGCACCGCTTCGGCATAGAGGGCCCGCACGGCGTCGTAGCCGTCGAGGCCCAGGCGCTTGGCCAGCCGGGTCATCGTCGCCGGCGGCACTCCTGCCTGGCGCGCCTGCTCCCGCATCGACAGCAGGGCGACGTCGCGCGGCCGGTCCAGCACGTAGCGCGCCGCCGCCTGCAGCTGTGCCGGCATGGCCTCGAAGCGGTCCACGATGCGCTCGGCGAGCGGCCCCTGATCCATGGATCGAACGATAGCAGCCGTTGCGGTGCATGCAACAAGTGTTTCAATATTGTCGGATGTGATCCGATTGGATCGAAGGAGGGATCATGGCGGAGCGGAAGCCGGTCGCGATCGCAGTGGCGCCGAATGGCGGGCGGCGGACCAAGGCGGATCATCCGGCGCTGCCGCTGACCCCGGCCGAGCTGGCACGGGTCGCGGTGGAGTGCCGGGATGCCGGCGCGGCGATGATCCACACGCATGTTCGCGATCGGGATGGGGTGCATCTGCTCGACGCCGACGCCTATCGTGCGGCGATCGCGACGATCCGCGCGGAGGTCGGCGAGGATCTGCTCCTGCAGATCACGAGCGAGGCGCTCGGCCGCTACCGGCCGGAGGAGCAGATGGCGGTGGTCCGCGCCGTCCGGCCGGAGGCGGTGTCGCTGGCCCTGCGCGAACTGGCCCCCGACCCCGCCGCCGAGCCCGCCTTCGCCGAATTCCTCTCCTGGCTGAAGCGCGAGCGCATAGCGCCGCAGATCATCCTCTACGCGCCGGAGGAGGCGGCGCGGCTGGCGGAGATGCGGCGGCGCGGGCTGGTGCCCTGGGACGAGATCCCGGTGCTCTATGTCCTCGGCCGCTATGTCGCCGGCCAGACCTCGCTGCCAGCGGACCTGCTGCCCTTCCTGGCGCCGGACGTGCTTGGCATACGATCCTGGATGGTCTGCACCTTCGGCCGGCACGAGGCCGCCTGCGCCCTGGCCGCGGCGCTGCTGGGCGGCGACATCCGTGTCGGGTTCGAGAACAACCTGCACCGGCCGGACGGCAGCGTCGCCATCAGCAACGCCGAACTCGTCCGCGCGGTCGCGGAGCCGCTGATCGCCAGCGGCGGCCGCCTCGCCGACGCCACGGCCTTGCGGACGGCGTGGGGCGGTTAGCCCGCCGGCGCCGCTGTCCTCCGCCGCGCCAGCACGATCAGCGCCGCCAGGGCGGTCACCGCCAGCAGCCCCGCCGCCACCAGCGACGCGCCCTGATAGGTCGAGGAGAAGGCCGTTCGGGCCGCCGCCGCGACCGAGCCGGACTCAGGCGCGGCCAGTGTCTCCGCGGCCAGCAGCGCCTCGCCGATCGACCGTCGCGCCGCCGGCGCCGAGGCCTCCAGCAGCGGCGGCAGCACCAGAAGCCGCCGGTACAGCACCGTCATCAGGCTGCCGAACAGGGCGACGCCGAGGCCGCCGCCGAGCTCATAGGCCACCTCCTCGACCGCGGCGACCGCGCCGGCCTGATGCGCCGGGGCGCTGTTCATGACGTGGACCGAGGCCGCGGTCATTGCCGCGCCCACCCCGGCACCGATGGCGACGAAGCCGGCGATCTCGGCGGCCGAGACCGCCCCCGGCGGCAGCAGGGCGATGGCGACGAAGCCGGTGGCGGACAGGGCCAGGCTGGCCGTCAGCATGGCGCGGAAGCCGATGCGGTGCGCCAGTCTGCCGGCCAGCGGCGAGGCCAGGAACGACGCCAGCGGCACCGGCGCCAGCCGCAGCCCGGCGTCCAGCGGCGACAGGCCCAGCACCAGCTGCAGCTGCTGGCTCAGCAGCAGCTCGAAGCCGACGATGATGATCATCGCCACCATGGCCCCGGCCAGGGCGATGGCGATGCCCGGGTTGCGGAACAGCGACAGGTCGATCATCGGCACCGCCGCGCGGGCCTGGCGGCGCAGGAAGGCGGCCACCAGCCCGGCGCCGGCCAGGCCGATCGCGACCGCCTGCCATGGGTTCACGCCGGCATGGGTGGTCTGCTTCACCGCATAGACCACGGCGATGATCCCGGCCATCGCCAGCAGCAGGCCGGGCAGGTCCCAGGGCCGCTCCTCGCCGCCGCGCCGGCCGGGCAGCAGCCACCAGGCGAAGGGCAGGGCGATCAGCACGATCGGCACGTTGATCAGGAACACGGCGCCCCAATGGAAGTGCTCCAGCAGGGCGCCGCCGACCACCGGGCCGAAGGCGGCGCCGCCGGACGCGACCGAGCCCCAGACGCCGATCGCGATCGCCCGTTCGCGCGGGTCGTCGAAGGCCAGGCGCAGGATCGACAGCGTGGCAGGCATCATCATCGCCCCGCCGAAGGCCAGGAAGGCGCGGCCGGCGATCAGCCACTCCGGCCCGGGGGCGAAGGCGCAGGCGGCCGAGGCCAGCCCGAACAGCATCAACCCCAGCAGCAGCATGCGCTTGTGCCCGATCCGGTCGCCCAGCGTGCCGGCGGCGGGCAGCAGCCCGGCCATCAGCAGCGGATAGATGTCGATGATCCACAACAGTTGCGGCGCGCTCGGCGCCAAAGAGCGGGTCAGGGTCGGCACGGCGATGTGCAGCACCGTGGCGTCGATCGCGACCATCAGCAGCGCCACCGAGACGATGGGCAGGATCGCCCAGCGGTTGACGGGTCCGGCCATGCTCAGGCTCCGGGGGCGAGGAGGCGGCGGACCATGCCGGGCAGGGAGGCGATGCCGGCGGCGATGTCGAAATCCGGGTCGGTCGCCACCCGGGCACTGAAGCCGTCGATCAGCATCAGGAGCCAGATCGCCGCCTGGTCGGGGTCGAGGGCCGGATCGGCCTGGCCGCAGGCGGCGGCGCGGCCGATCAGATGCGCCAGCGCCGGCCGGACCTCGGCGTCGCTGCGGTCCAGCACCGCCTGGATCTGCGGGTTGCGTGCGCCTTCCGACAGGATCTCCAGCCACAGCCGGTGCCCGGCGGCGTCGGTGGTCAGGGTCAGGAAACGCTCCAGCAGGGTGATGATCGCGGCCAGCGGGTCGTTGCTGTCCGCCATCTCGCGGAACAGCGCCGTCGTCTCCTCGCGCTCGGCATCGACCAGGGCGGCGATCATCGCCTCCTTGTTCCGGAAGTAGCGGTAGAGATTGCCGGCGCTCATCCCCGCCGCCTCGCAGATCTCGGCCATGCCGGTGCCGTGGAAGCCGCGCCGGGCGAAACAGTCGGCCGCCGCCTCGAGAATGCGGCGGCGCTTCTCCTCGCGGCGGGACAGGAGGGCGGTGACGGGTTCGGACATGGGCTCGATCCGGATAAGAATGAACGTTCATTCTCATAAATTGATGGGTTCGATCAAGTGCCTATGTCTGCGTGAAGCCTCTATTGTGCTCGGGCATGACACTCTGGTGGACGCCGATGACCGACACCCCGATCCGATGGTTCCGCGACGGCTGGCTGGCGCGGCTGCGGCTGCAGCGGCCGGCGCGGCACAATGCCATCAGTGCGGCGATGTGGCGGGCGCTGCCGGAGCTGTGCCGCGAGATCGACGCCGATCCCGAGGTCGCGGCGGTGATCGTCGAAGGGGAAGGCGGCCGGGCCTTCTCGGCCGGGGCCGACATCGCCGAATTCGGCGCGGTGTTCGCCGACGCCGAGTCGACCGCCGCGTACAATGCCGCGGTGCGGGCGGGTCTGGCGGCGGTCGAGAGCCTGGGCCGGCCGAGCATCGCACTGGTCCGCGGCCTCTGCGTCGGCGGCGGCTGCGGCCTGGCGCTGGCCTGCGACCTGCGCTTCGCCGGCGGCACGGCGCGGCTCGGCATCACCCCGGCGCGGCTCGGCCTCGCCTACGGCTTCGCCGACACGCGGCGGCTGGTGGCGACGGTCGGGCCCGCCCGGGCCAAGGACATGCTGTTCTCGGGCCGCCTGCTCGACGCCGCCGAGGCGCTGGCGATCGGGCTGGTCGACCGGGTGCTGCCGGACGAGGCGGTCGAGTCGGCGGCGCTGGACTATGCCCGCGGCCTCGCCGACCGGGCGCCGCTCAGCCTGCGCGCGGCCAAGCGGATGGTCGAGGCGATCATGGCGGGTGCCGACAGCGACACGGTCGAGACCGCGGCGCTGTTCGAGGCCGCCTATCGCAGCGCCGATTTCCGCGAGGGGCAGGCGGCCTTCACCGAACGCCGCCCGCCCCGGTTCCGCGGGGTCTGAGCCCCTATTCGGCCGGGCTCATCCGGCCGCTGGTCGGCGGCGCGGGCGGCCGGTGGCGGCGCAGCGCGGCCTGGACCACGAAGGTCATCAGCGCGCCGGCCACCATGCAGGCGGCGAGGAACCACATCGGCGCCAGCTGGCTGCCGGTGACGTCGCCGATCCAGGGCACCGCGTTCTGGGCGATGAAGCCGCCGAGATTGCCGACCGAGTTGATCGCGGCGATGCCGGCCGCCGCCGTGGCGCCGCTCAGGAAGCTCGGCGGCAGCGACCAGAACACCGGCTGCGGCGCGAAGATGCCGGCCGCGGCGACGCACAGCAGCGCGAACTTCAGGGCATTGCCCGGCACCACCACGCTCAGCGCCAGGCAGACGGCCGCGATCAGCGCCGGAATGACGATGTGCCAGGTGTGGTCGCCGGTGCGGTCGGCGCTGCGCGGCACCCACCACAGCGCGGCGGCGACGCAGGCCCAGGGGATGACGTTGAGCAGGCCGTTGGCCGTGTTCGAGACGCCGAAGCCCTTCACCACCGTCGGCAGCCAGTAGCTCAGCCCATAGGCGCCGAGCGGGAAGGCGACGTAGAACAGCGCCAGAAGCTGCACCCGGCGGTCGAGCAGCGCCGCGAACGGGCTGCCGTGCTGCTCCTTGCCGTCAGCGTTCTCACGCTCCAGCACGTCGTGCAGCCACTTCTTCTCGCCGGCGTCGAGGAAATTCGCCGTCTCCGGCCGGTCGGGCAGGAAGAAGTAGGTGACGACGCCCATCAGCACGGCCGGGATGCCGGTGGCGATGAACACCCATTCCCAGCCCTTCAGGCCGAGCATGCCGTCGAGGTCCAGGAGCGCGCCGCCGAGGGTCGAGCCGACGGCGTTGGCCAGGGCGCTCCAGGCCATGAACAGGCCGACCATGCGGCCGCGATACATCTGCGGGAACCACAGCGTCAGCGCGAACAGCACGCCAGGGAAGAAGCCGGCCTCGGCCGCGCCCAGCAGGAAGCGCAGGATGTAGAACATCGTCGCGTTCTGGGTGAAGGCCAGCGCGATGGTGACCAGGCCCCAGGAGAAGATGATCCGGGCCAGCCAGCGCCGGGCGCCGACCCGGGCCAGGATCACGTTCGAGGGCACCTCGAAGATGAAGTAGCCGATGAAGAACAGGGAGGCGCCAAGGCCGTAGGCGGCCTCGCTGAGGCCAAGGTCGCCGACCATCTGCAGCTTGGCGTAGCTGACATTCTGGCGGTCGATATAGGCGATCAGATAGAGCAGGCCGAGGAACGGCATCAGCCGCCAGGTGATCTTGGCGATCGTCTGCGGGCGGGACTCGGGCAACGCGTTCTACTCCCTCAAATCGTATGATGATTTGCTGCCTTGGCGCGCAAAGAAGCCGCTTTGAGGGAGAACGTCAACCCGTGCGATGCGGTGCCCCAGCCTCGGGAGGTTCATCGAAACGACACAGGGGGATCACGCGACTGTAACTCCGCTCTGTTAGGCCGTTTACGCCGAAGGGCCGCGGCCTCCCGCTGCGCGCCGCCCCCGACCCCATCGGAGCGTGCCTCATGGCCGAACTCGTGATCGAAGGCCTGACCAAGAGCTTCCGCGCCGTCAACGCGGTCGATGACGTCAGCCTGACGATCGCCCCCGGCCAGATGGTCGGCGTGATCGGCCGCTCCGGCGCCGGCAAGTCGACCATGCTGCGCCTGGTCAACCGGCTGGCCGATCCGACCGGCGGCCGCATCCTGTTCGACGGCGTCGATGTCACCAGGCTCAAGGGCCGCGCCCTGCGCGACTGGCGCGCCCGCTGCGCCATGATCTTCCAGCAGTTCAACCTGGTCACCCGGCTCGACGTGCTGACCAATGTGCTGCTCGGCCGCATCTCCCAGCACTGGACGGTGCCGTCGCTGTTCAAGCAGTTCGGCGAGCGCGAGCGGGCCTTCGCCATCCAGGCACTCGACCGGCTCGACATGGCCCATGCCGCCCTGCAGCGCGCCGACACCCTGTCCGGTGGCCAGCAGCAGCGCGTCGCCATCGCCCGCGCCTTGCTGCAGGAGCCCGAGGTGCTGCTGGCGGACGAGCCGATCGCCTCGCTCGACCCGCGCAACGCCAAGATCGTCATGGACGCGCTGCGCGCCATCAACCGCGAGGACGGTATCACCGTCCTCGTCAACCTGCACACGCTCGACACCGCCCGGCACTATTGCGACCGGGTGGTCGGCATGGCCAAGGGGCGGGTCGTCTTCGACGGCGCGCCCGAGGCGCTGACCATGGAGGTGGTCGAGCGGATCTACGGCGTCGACGGCATGCGCGAGGCTCTCGACGAGCGCATCACCTCGACCGCGATCGAGCCCCGGACCGGCGAGCGCGAGCTGGTTCCGGCCTGAGCTCCAACCGACGGCGTCCGGCGCGGCGCCGGACGACCGAACCAAGTGATCAGCAAAAGGGGTAGACCCATGTTCATGCGGCGCACCATCCTCGCGGCGGCCACGGCTGCCGTCACCCTTGCCGGCCTGGCCGGCACCGCCTTCGCGGCGGATCCGAGCTGGAAGAAGGACGTTCCGGTCATCCGCATCGGCATCCTCGGCGGCGAGAACGACGCCGACCGGCTGGCCCGCTACGACGGCTTCCAGAAGCTGCTGGAGACCACCTACAACGTGAAGGTGGAGCTGTTCCCGGCCACCGACTATGCCGGCGTCATGCAGGGCATGGCCGCGGGCCAGCTCGACCTCGCCGAATTCGGCGCCTCGGGCTATGCCGGCCTGTGGCTCGACTGCAAATGCGTCGAGCCGCTGGTGGTGCCGAAGGAGGATGACGGGTCGACCGGCTACTACTCGGTGCTCTATGTCAAGTCCGACAGCCCGTACCAGAAGCTCGAGGACCTCAAGGGCAAGTCCCTGGCCTTCGCCGACCCGAACTCGACCTCGGGCTATCTGATCCCGAACTTCCAGCTCAAGGACCAGGGCTACGACCCGGCCAGCTTCTTCGGCTCGACCGCCTTTTCCGGCGGGCATGAGCAGGGCGTGGTCGCGGTGATGAAGGGCCAGTACGACGCCGGCGTGACCTGGATCTCCGGCCAGGGCGACCCGGCCCAGGGCTACAGCCGCGGCGCCCTGCGCAGCATGGTCGACAAGAAGATGCTCGACATGAAGGACCTGCGCATCGTCTGGCAGTCGACCCTGATCCCGAACGGCCCCTGGGCGACCCGCACGGCCCTGCCGGAGGCGTTCCGCAAGGACATGCTCGACTTCCTGTCGAGGTTGCCGACCGAGCACCCGGACATCTACGAGGCGGTCGAGAAGGGCGCCGGCTCCGGCTACGCCCCGGTCGCCCACGACTTCTTCTCCGGCATCATCAAGATGCGCGAGACCGAAGCCACCGCGCGGCGGAGCTGATCAGCCCCGTAGGTTGGGTTCGCCCCTTGGGCGAACCCAACATCGTGCCGCCGTAACAATGTTGGGTTCGCTTGCCGCGAACCCAACCTACGGAATTTTGATGACCTCTTTGTCCGAACACCGTCCCGCCGACCCGGTCGCGGCCTTCGAGGCCGGGCGGCGGGCGCTCGTCCGCCAGCGGCGCCGGGCGACGCTGATCGGCCTCGTCCTGTTCGTCGCCGCCGTGCTGGCCGGCGCGTCTATCGGCGAATTCTACCCGTCGAAGCTGGCGGCCGGCCTGCCGCGGATCGGCGAGTATTTCCAGCGCACCCTGCCGACGCTGGCCTGGGGCGAGCTCCTGTCCGACAGCAAGACCCAGGGCTCGGTCGCCTACTGGTACTACCGCGCCGGCAGCTATCTGGTGCTGCTGTGGCAGACCGCGCAGATGGCGATCCTGGGCACCGTGCTGGGCGCCGCCGCGGCGCTGCTGCTCAGCTTCCCGGCCTCGCGCAACCTGGTGCGCAGCCACTGGATCTACCATCTCAGCCGCCGCTTCCTCGAGATCTGCCGCAGCGTGCCGGACATCGTCTACGCGCTGTGCTTCGTCTGGGCCTACGGCGTCGGTCCGCTGGCCGGCATCCTGGCCATGGCCGTGCACACCACCGGCGCCCTCGGCAAGCTGTTCTCGGAGGTCAACGAGGCGGTCGACGACAAGCCGCTGGAGGGCATCCGCGCCGCCGGCGGCACCTGGGTCCAGATCATGCGCTTCGGCGTGCTGCCGCAGGTGTTGCCGAACTTCCTCTCCTATGCCCTGCTGCGGCTCGAGATCAACATCCGCTCGGCCTCGGTGCTGGGCTTCGTCGGCGCCGGCGGCATCGGCCAGGAGCTCTACTACATCGTCAGCTTCAACTATTACGAGGAGCTGAGCGCGCTGGTGCTGATGATCGTCGCGGCGGTGACGCTGATCGACCTCGGCTCGGAGCGGCTGCGCTCGGCCTTCCTGCCGCGGGAGGCGCATTGATGGGCACGCGATTCGCCCGCATCCGGCCGATCGATGTCGACCAGGCCCGCGCCGCCCTGCCCCGCGCCTTCGGCCGGCCGCCGGGCGAGCGGCTGGTCCGCGCCGCCCTGCTGCTGCTGGCCGCGGGATATCTGGGCTACCTGCTCTGGACCTTCGACGTCTCGCCGGCCCGGCTCTACGAAGGGCTGGTCAGCCCGAACGGCCTGTTCGTCATCGCCGGGCAGATGGTCGCCTGGCATGGCATGGACGAGTGGCAGTACGCCGAGATCTTCACCGCGCTCGGCCAGACCGTCGCCATGGCCTTCATCGGCACGCTTCTGGCCTCGGTGATCGCGATCCCGCTCGGCTTCCTCGGTGCCCGCAACATCATGCCGCTCGGCTTCCTGCGCTTCGGTTTCCGCCGGCTGTTCGACGGGCTGCGCGGCGTCGACCAGCTGATCTGGGCGCTGGTGTTCGTGCGCGCGGTCGGGCTCGGGCCGCTGGCCGGCATCCTCGCCATCTGCGTCTCCGACATCGGCTCGCTGTCCAAGCTCTATGCCGAGGCGATCGAGACAGCGGAGAAGAAGCAGATCGAGGGCGTGCGCTCGACCGGCGCCTCGACGCTCGCGGTGCTGCGCTTCGGCGTGCTGCCGCAGGCGATCCCGCTGTTCCTGTCGCAGGCGCTGTACTTCTTCGAATCCAACACCCGCTCGGCCACCATCCTCGGCATCGTCGGCGCCGGCGGCATCGGGCTGCAGATCTCCGAGCGCATCAAGATCCTGGCCTGGGACCAGGTCGCCTTCATCCTGATCCTGGTGCTGGCCGTGGTCGCGCTGATCGACACCCTGTCGAAATGGCTGCGGCTGAAGCTGATCGGGCGCGAGGCCGCGCGGGGCTGAACCGCCCCGCCGCCTGGGCCGTCAGCCGCCGGGCGGACGCCCGCGATGGCCGCGGCCGGGCATGCCGGTCGGTCCGCACAGATCGCCCGGGCCACCGGCCCCGCAGCCCTCCGACGGCCCCTGCATCGGGCGCGATCCCCCTCCGATCCCGCCCGGACCGCCGCGCGGTTCCTCCCTCCCCGGGGCCGGCGGTGCCATCTCGGACCGCTCGCGGCCTCCCGGAAAGCCCTGGGCCCCGCCCGGGCCGAAGCCGCCCGGCCGGTCGCCGCCCGTGCGCGGGGCTTCGGGGATGTTGCCGGTGCGGCCGATGGTGCTGCGCAGGCCGACCGCCTCCAGCCCGCCGCCGGGCTGCCGCTGCAGCTCGAGGATCGTGCGCTGCGGCTGGGCGCCGAGGGCGCCGATCGGCCCAGCCGCCGTCGCGTTCAGGCCGCGGCCCCAGCGCAGCCCGCCCGGGGTGGCGCTGGCGTAGGATTCGATCACCAGCCGGCTCACCGACCGGCCGAACCAGCCGGCCGGATCGGCGGCCAGACCGTCCCGCGACACGCCGTCGGGCACCAGCACCCCGTCCGCATAGTGGCCGGTGACCATCACCTCCTGGCCGACGCCGGCGCCCAGCCGCGATCCCGGCCGCAGCGCCAGCGTGCCGATGCGCGGCGCCTCGGCGGTGCCGGCCAGCGGCCCGTGCACGATGACGCGCCCGGGCTGCCGCCGGTCGATGCGGGTGGCGACGATGGCCCCGTCGGGCCCGGGCAGGCCGCTCACCGCCACCCAGTCGTCGACCTGGGGCACGCCGTCGCCCCAGACCGGGCCGTCGGCGCTGACGCGCTGCCCGGCGACGCGCAGCGCGGTGCCGTTCGACTCCACCGCCTCGACCGGCCCGGAGACTTCGTGCCGCACGGCGATGCTGCGGGCGCCGAGGCGCGAGCCGCTGCCGGTCGCGGTGATCACCGCGACCTGGCCCACCCGCAGGTCGCCGCTGCGGGCGGCCGCCCCGTCGATGCGCACCGGCGTCGCCGGGTCGAACTCGACCTCGATGCCGTTCACCCAGATGCTGCCGAAGCCGGTGATGACGCCGACGATGCCGGTGCCGCCCATGCCGCGGTCCTCGACCGGGCCCGTGGGCGAGATGCCCGTGCCGCCGATGCCTCGGTCGGCAACGGCCTCCGTCGTGCCGGCGGTGCCGGCCGTCGGGCCTCCGGTCGCCGCCGGGGCAACCGCACGGTCACCGCTGCCGGCGGAGGAGCAGGCGGCCAGCAGGGCGAGAGCCAGGAGTCGCATGCGGCTCATCACGGCGCCGTCTCCTCGTCGATGGGATCATCCTCGACATACACGTAGACACCCAGGTTGATCCGCCGCAGCGGCGTCGCCGGGCCGCCGGAGGGGGCCGCCTGGTCGTCGCCCTCGGCCATCGCCAGCGCGATGCGGTTGACGTCGGTCAGCAGTTGCTGCGCCGCCTGGCGGGCCGTCGCCTCCAGCTGCGCCACCGTCTCCGGGCGCAGCCGGTCGTAATGCATGCTGCGGTCGAGGAACGGCGCGGGTCCGGCGGTCGACACATTCGCGGCCGCGGCGGCGATGTGGTCGTGCAGGTTGCGGGCGAAGTAGAACAGCTGCTCCTCCCCGCCCGGGCGGGGGATGAAGGCCGCCGTGTTCAGGTGCACGCGGTCCTGCGCGTCCAGCGACACGGTCCCCTGGCCGATCCAGTCGTCCAGCACCGACCGGGCCCGCACATCCTTGGTGACCGATTCGACCAGCCCTTCGAACGAGGCTTCGCCGGCGGTGCGGCCCGTGCGCGGCAGGGGCCGGGGGCGGCCGTCCGCCTCCGCATAGGGCGGCGCGCCCAGCCAGCGGGCGATGATCTGGCTGCCCAGCGTCACCACCGCCGGCGTCTCGTCGGCGGCGGGAGCGTGGGTCCGCAGCCGGCGGATTTCCTTCCGGTGCACGCCCGTCAGCAGGCTGATGCGGCTGTCGGTCTGTGCCTTCGGGTCCGGCAGCAGGTCGCGCGCGGCGACGTCGACATACAGGCCGCGCAGCAGGTCGGCCAGGACCGGAAAGGTCACGCCGCTGCGGATCAGCAGCCGCACCAGCGGCCGCAGCAGGCGCGCCAGCGGCTTGAGCAGGGCCTGGGGAGCCGGGGGCAGGGAAGATGGCATTCGCGGGCGAGTCCGTCGGTTCGGCCGGACCTTATCATGCCGGGATGTGGGAAAAATACCCACGAAATGCGATTTCATTTGACGTGGGCAAAAATCCCACAGATTCATCGTGGGAGAAATTCCCACGAACGAGGAGCCGTCATGCGAACGCTGGAGCCGACCCGAGAGGCCTCGCCGCCGTCGATCGCGCAGGAGCCGCAGCCCGGCGACGATGCACAGGGCCGCCGGCAGGGGAGTGATCCGCCGGATCATGGTGGCCTCGATGGCGATCGCCGTGATGACCGGCTTCGGCCTGATGCTCATGGAGCTCGCCATCGACAAGCTGTCGAGCCTGTCCTTCCTCCGGCTCTCGGGCCTGTTCTGAGGAGCGATCGATGTTGCAGCCGATCCTGCTGATGCTGCCCTGGCTCGGGGTCTATCTGCGGTCGCGTTTCCCGCCCCCCCGCCGCGGGCGGGCGGTCCCGTCGCCCGAGGAGGGCCGGCCATGATGGAAGGCCTGATCGTCTGGGCCGCCCTCGGCCCCACCCTGGCCTTCATCGCAGGGATCGTCGTCGTCGCGTGGTGGGACGACGACGACGATGACGACGAGGAGGAGGTTTCGCCGCAGGATCTTCCCCGCCGGGCCGGTGATCCCGGCCTCGGCCTGCCGGAATACGTCCCCTCTTTCGATCTCTACAAGCCCGGCCGGCCCGCCGGCTGCCCGCTGTCCGGTCCGGCCGTCGGACGGCCCGCGGGGCGTCCGGCGCGTTCCTGCCTGCAATGCGGATGGCGGGAGGACTGGCCGTGATCATCGGCCTCATCCTCTGGGCGGTCATCGGCCCCTCGGTGGGGATGGCGGTGGGCGCGGCCTTCGCGTCCCGGCCTCCCGACGATCGGCCGACGCCGCGGTCCGGGCATGCCGGCCGCTCGCCGGACAGTGCCTTGCCGCCGGCCGGGGCGCCTCGCTAGTCCTCGACCTCCGCCGGCCTGGCGGCGGCGTCACCCGGCGCCGCCGTCGCCGTCTGCAGCCCGGCCAGCCGGCGGGCGACGCTGGCCGTGGTCTCCTGCTCGATGGCGCGGAACTGCTCGACCAGCCACTGCCCGAAGGGGGTCAGCGCGGCGCCGCCGCCCTGCGGGCCGCCGTGCCGGGTCTCGATCACCTTCTCGCGGAAGCAGCCGTTCAGGCTGTCGATCAGCAGCCAAGCGCGACGATAGGACATCCCCATCGCCCGTCCGGCGGCGGAGATCGATCCGGTCTCGGCGATGTGCTCGAGCAGCCCGATCTTGCCGGGGCCGAGCTGCCGGTCCGGGCCGGCGGGGTCGAAGTCGATACGGATGCGCAGCCTGGGCATGATCGTGCCATGATACGGGCAAGGCGGAGCCGGGGGAACTCGGCACCGTGCGGTCCGTTGAGATTGCAGACGACCAAGGGAGGCCACGATGTCTGCTGCCGAGCCGCGCCAGGCCGAACCGGCGCCGGACGACAAGGTCGACGAGGCGGTCGAGGAGAGCTTCCCGGCCAGCGATCCCCCGGCCTATCGGTCGAGCGTGACCAGCGGTGCGCCAAATCACCAAGCCGAGCCGAAGCGCAACGCTCCGGTGGTGGCGATCATCGCCGTGGCGGCGGTGATCGTGCTGCTGTGGCTGCTGTTCGGATGACCTTCGTAGGTTGGGTTCGCCCTTGCGAACCCAACAATGGCTCGGGCCGTACGGTGTTGGGTTCGCTCCCGCGAACCCAACCTACATCCCGTGGCCTCAATTCCCCGGCAGCACCTTGCCCGGGTTGAGGATGCCGGCGGGGTCGAGCGCCCGCTTCAGCGCCTGCATCACCGCCACGCCGTCGCCGTGCTCCTGCTCCAGGAAGCGGATCTTGCCGTAGCCGATGCCGTGCTCGCCGGTGCAGGTGCCGCCCATCGCCAGGGCCCGCATCACCAGCCGGTCGTGGAAGGCCTCGGCCCGGGCGATCTCGTCCGGGTCGTCCGGGTTCAGGATCATGCAGGTGTGGAAATTGCCGTCGCCGACATGGCCGACGATCGGCGCCACCAGGCCGCTGGCCGCGATGTCGGCCTTGGTCTCGACCAGGCAGTCGGCCAGCCGGCTGATCGGGACGCAGACATCGGTCGGCATGCCGCGGCAGCCGGGGCGCAGCGCGATGCCGGCGTAATAGGCCTTGTGCCGCGCCTCCCACAGCCTGGTGCGGTCCTCGGCCTTGGTGGCCCAGCGGAACTCGCCGCCGCCATTCTCCTGCGCCAGGGCCTTCACCGTCTCGGCCTGCTCGGCGACGCCGGCCTCGGTGCCGTGGAACTCGAAAAACAGCGTCGGCGCCACCTCGAGTTCGAGCTTCGAATAGGTATTGCTGGCGCCGATCTGCACCTCGTCCAGCAGCTCGATCCGGGCCACCGGGATGCCGAGCTGGATGGTGGCGATCGTCGTGTTGACCGCGTCGGCCACGGTCGGGAAGGCGCAGACGGCCGAGGAGATCGCCTCCGGGATGCCGTACAGCTTCAGCGTCACCTCGGTGATCAGGCCCAGCGTGCCCTCCGAGCCGACGAACAGCCGGGTCAGGTCGTAGCCGGCCGAGGATTTGCGCGCCCGGCCGCCGGTGCGGATGATGCGGCCGTCGGCCATGACGACCGTCAGCCCCAGCACGTTGTCGCGCATGGTGCCGTAGCGCACCGCGTTGGTGCCGGAGGCGCGGGTCGCCGCCATGCCGCCCAGGCTGGCGTCGGCGCCGGGGTCGATCGGGAAGAACAGGCCGGTGTCGCGCAGATGCTCGTTCAACTGCTTGCGCGTCACCCCGGCCTCGACGGTGCAGTCGAGATCCTCGGCCGAGACCCTGGTCACCCGGTTCATCTGCGACAGGTCGATGGTGACGCCGCCGCGCAGCGCCGCGATGCCGCCTTCCAGGGAGGTGCCGGTGCCGTAGGGGATGACCGGGATCTCGTGCTCGGCGCAGATCCGCACCACCGCCGCCACCTCCTCGGTCGAATGCGGGAAGGCGACCGCGTCGGGCGGCATGGTCGGGTGCCAGGTCTCCTCCCGGCCATGCTGCTCGCGCACCGCGGCGGCGGTGGACAGGCGGTCGCCCAGCAGGGTGCGCAGGGCGGCGAGGGCGCGATCGTCGAGGACGGGGCGGGGCGACTGGGGAACGGCCATGATCCGGTTCAAAGGTCTGACATAACAACGGCGACCGTCGACCTTAAGCCTGCGCCTGCCGCGCGGCAAGGCCGCGCCGTGGCGGCCTTGCCGCCGCAATCCCGTGGCCACGACGCCGTCAATGCGACACAATGGCGGTGCATTTGACGTCCCGGGGGCGGCGGAAGAGCATCCGTCGTGAATTTGAGGTCGGGGGATTTGACGAATATGAACAAGCTGGTTTCAGCGTGCGCCGCCGTTCTGTTCTCGGCGGCCCTTCTGGTTCCTTCGGCTGCGTCCGCCCAGTTCGAAGGGCTGCTGGACAACCTCCTCTCCTCACCCACCCAGTCCGACACCGCCGCCCCGGCCGGGCGGGAGCCGTCGGCACAGGTGACGGCAATCAGCGGCGTGCCCGATGCCGATGTCGAGGTGACGGACAGCGTCTATCCCGGCCAGACCATCGATCTCGGCCGCAGCGGCCGGCTGGTTCTGGCCTATGGCGGCGGCTGCACGGTCGAGACCATCCGCGGCGGCGTCGTCACGGTCGGCGTCGCCTCGAGCCGCGTCGCCGGGGGGCAGGTGCAGACCGGCAGCGGCGACTGCGCCCGCACCCAGGTCGCGGTGAACGCCCGCTCGGCCGAGGCCGGCGCCGGCGTCAACCGGCTGGGCGAGAGCCCGTTCGACCCGCGGCTCTGGGCCGAGACCACCGTCTCCTCCGCCCGGCCGCAATTCTCCGGCGCCAACGGCGCCGTCAGCATCGTGATGCTGGACGCGCCGTCGCCGCAGAGCGTGTGGGAAGGCCAGGGCGGCAGCGGCTTCCGCTACCCCGGCACCGCGCCGAAGCTGCAGACCGGCGTGCCCTACAAGATCGTGGCCGGCAGCCGGTCCGCCGTGTTCTCGATCGATCCCGGGGCCAAGGGGGCGGGCGGCACGGTGGTGCTGCGCTGACGCGCGGCCGGACGCTCCCTTCTCTCTCCCGATCATGCGAAGGCTCCGTCGCCCGGCCGTGGCGCTGGGGATCGGCCTGGTCCTGGGCTGCAGCCAGCTGCTGCCCGGCGCCGGCTTCCTGCAGCGTCTCGGCATTGACGTGCTGCTGCGGCTCGACCGGCCGCTCGGCTGGACGTCCCGGCCGCTGCCGCACCGCCTGCCGGTGGCGGTGGTGGCGATCCGGGAGGAGACCTACCGCACCCCGCCGCTGTGGAACCGGCCGAAGGTCTCCTGGACGCCGGAGCTCGCTCAGGTGCTGGCCGGTCTGGCCCAGGGCGGGGCTGCGGTGATCGGCCTGGACGAGATCTTCCCGACCACGCTGGACCGGCGGGATCTGATCGAGAGATACGATCGGCCGTTGAAGCAGGCGCTGGCCGCGATCGCGCCGACCGGCCGGATCGTCCTCGGCTTCGCCCAGTCCGGCGATGTCCCGGTGCGGCCGGAGCAGGGGCAGGTCACGGCGGTCGGGGGCGACCGCAACCTGAGCCCGGTCAACCTGCATTACGACCCCGACAACGTGGTCCGGACCTACCCGGCCGTCATGCGGCGCCAGGACGGCGGGGACACCGTGCCGACCTTGGCGGCGGAGCTCGTCGCCCGGGCCGGCCGTGCCGTGCCGCAGGGTGTTTCGGTGATCGACTTCACCATCGGTCCGCGCGACGTGCCGATCTATGACTTCGCCGACCTGGCTGCCTGCGCCGAGGCCGGCCAGGCCGACTTCTTCCGCCGCGAATTCGCCGACCGCATCGTCATCATCGGTCCGCTGCTCGATGTCGAGGACCGCCACCTCACGGCGCGGCGGCTGCTCGCCGAGGCGTCGGACCACGACCCGGCGGCGCGCTGTGCGCGCCCGCCGGCGCCGATGGCCAGCACGCTCAGCCGGTCCAACATGCCGGGCACCCTGGTCCACGCCGTCGCGGCGCTGACCTTCGCCCTCGGCCGGGCGCCGCAGATGCTGCCGCCGCCGGCCGCCGCTGCCGTGGTCGGGGTCGCCTCGACCGCGCTGGGGATGTTTCTGTTCCTGCTGGCGCCGGGCTGGGGCGTGCTGGCGCTGCTCGGCGCCGCCGCGGTCGCGGTCCTGGCCTCGCTGCCGGCGCTCGGTAGCGGCATCGTCCCGCCGCTCTTGCCGCTGCTGCTGGCCTTCGCCCTGACCTACACCGCGGTCTATGTCTACCGTTTCGTGGTCGAGGACCGGACGCGGCGCCGGGTGGTGCACGCCTTCCGCCACTATCTCGCCCCGGCATTGGTCGAGCGGCTGGCCGAGAATCCCGACGCCCTGACCCTCGCCGGCGAGACCCGGCCGATCACCATCGCCTTCTACGACATCGCCGGCTTCACCGATCTGAGCGAACGGCTGGAGGACGAGCCGGAACGGCTGGTCGAGGTGGTCAACGGCCTGCTGGCCCGCGTCGCCGATGCGGTCGAGCGCCATGGCGGCTATGTCGACAAGTTCATCGGCGATTCGGTGATGGCGGTGTGGGGCGCGCCGCTGCCCGATTCCCGCGCCGCGGAGCACGCCGTCGCCGCGGGCATGGACGCCTTCGTGGCGCTCGGCCGGTACAACCGCACCGCGATGCAGGACCAGGGCCTGCCGCCGCTCGGCCTGCGGGCCGGCATCAACTCCGGCCCGGCCGTGGTCGGCAATGTCGGGTCGCCGACCCGGCTGAACTATACGGTCCTCGGCGACGCGGTGAACCTGGCCTCGCGGCTGGAAGGCGCCAACAAGCTCTACGGCAGCCGACTGATGATCGGCGAGGCGACCTATCGCGCCCTGCCGCGGCGCTGGCTGGTGCGGCGGCTCGACTATCTGGCGGTCAAGGGCAAGCTGCGGCCGGTCCGGGTGTACGAGCCGATCGCGCCGCTGGTCGATGCCACGGCCGAGCAGGTGCAGGCCGTGCGGCGGTTCCACGCCGCGCTGGCCCTCTACTACCGCCGCCGCTTCGCCGAGGCGGCGGAGCGCTTCGCCGAGATGGCCGGCACCGATCCGGCCGCCGCGCTCTACCGCGACCGCGCGAAGGCCTGCGCCCAGGCGCCGCCGCCGGCCGACTGGGACCGCAGCCATAGTCTGACCACGAAATGAGGGGGATATTTTGAACACGCCATTCACCACCCTGCATCGCCGCTTCTTTCTCGCCGGGGCCGGCACCAGCCTCGCGGCGCTCGCGCTCGGCGGCTGCCAGACCGTGCAGAACTACGCCAGCGACCCGGTGTCGGCGGCCAGCACCATCGGCCAGCTGTTCGCCTCGAAGGAGATGAGTCCGACCGAGGAGCTGGCGATGGGCGAGGGGCTGTATCCCCGCCTGGTCGCGGATTCGGGCGGGGCCTACCCGAACGCCCGGGTCCAGTCGGCGGTGCGCGGCTTCGCCGAGCCGCTGTTCCGTGTCTCCAAGCGGCAGTTCCGGTGGGAGATCACGGTGCTGGACGACAACAGCCCGAACGCCTGGGCTCTGCCGGGCGGCAAGCTGGGCATCAACAAGGGCCTGCTGCGCTACGTCGCCAGCGAGTCCGAGCTGGCGGCCGTGATCGCGCATGAGATGGGCCATGCCGAGCTGAGCCATCAGGTGCAGGAGCTCGACCGCAAGGGCATGCTCGACCGGCTGGCCGCCTTCGGCAAGGGCGTCGCCCAGACCGAGATCAGCGCCCAGGCCGGGTCGCTGAGCGGGGTGGTCGAGCCGCTGAGCAGTGCCGCCCTCGACCAGCTCGAAGGCCCGGTCAAGGCGCTGGTCACCTCCGGCTACTCGCGCAGCCACGAGCGTGAGGCCGACGCCTATGTGCTGACTGTCTTCCGCGCCACCGGCTACGATCCGCGCCAGGCCTCGGCGGTGTTCAAGACCCTGGATTCGCTGGTGCCGCCGGGCGAGGACAACACCACCTCGCTGTTCTCGTCGCATCCCGACACCCGCGACCGCATCGAGCTGATCGACGAGGCGGCGGCGAAGCTGCCGGCCGGCGGCGGGTCTGTCGGATCGGCGGACTTCGCCACGATCAAGGCGGTGTTCCCGACCCGGCGCTACTATCTGCGCAACCCGGCGGAGGCGAGCTGAACCGCTGGGCCCGCGTCATCGCGGCCCCTCCGTTCCGCCGCGCGACCTGTTATCATGGCGGTCGATGGGCGGCGTATCGGCGGACGGAACGAGGGATGAGCGGCATTTGGGGTAAGATCGTCGGTGCGGCCGCAGGGCTGGCCATCGGCGGCCCGATCGGGGCGCTGCTGGGCGCCGTGGCCGGCCATGCCGTCGACTGGTATCGCGGCCAGCCGCCGGCCGATGGCGACGCCACCCAGCACATCGCCTTCACCATCGGCGTGATCGCGCTGGGCGCCAAGATGGCGAAGGCCGACGGCGCGGTGACGGCGGAGGAGGTGTCGGCCTTCCGCCGGGTCTTCCGCGTGCCGCCGGAGGAAGAGGCGAATGTCGAGCGCCTGTTCAACCTGGCACGCCGCGATTCGGCGGGGTTCGAGCCCTATGCCCGGCAGCTCGCCGGCATGTTCAAGGACCGGCCGGAGGTGCTGGAGGAGCTGCTCCAGTGCCTGTTCCATATCGCCAAGGCCGATGGCGACGTGAAGCCGGCGGAACTGGACTATCTGCGCGCCGTGGCCGGGCTGTTCGGCCTGGCCCAGTCCGACTTCCATCGCCTGTGTGCCGAGGAATGCGCCGGCTGCGACGTCGATCCCTACGGCGTGCTGGGGGTCGAGCGGCAGATCGACGACGAGAGCCTGAAGGCGGCCTATCGCCGGCTGATCCGCGAGCACCACCCGGACCGGCTGGTGGCCCGCGGCATGCCGGCCGACTTCATCGCCGTCGCCACCGACAAGATGGCCCGGATCAACGCCGCCTACGACATCATCCGGCGCGAGCGGAAGCTGGCGTAGCGGCGGGGCGAGGCCGGACCGGTCTCGCGGGCCTCCGCCATCGTCGCAGGCCCTGCGGCATCTCTATGAGGTTGATCCTATTGCGGATCTATATTCAGATCGGTCGTGATTTTCCCGGACGGCCGGCTTACCCGGAACACTGTTAAACTTGAGCCGGTCGATAGAGATATTTACCCATCACTGATTGCGGAGCAGGTCGGGTGAAAATACCGCTTGTCGATCTGAAGGCGCAGAACGCCTCGCTGCGCGAATCGATTGAAGATGCCGCAATGCGCGTTCTCAGATCCGGTAGATACGGACTCGGCGACGAAGTGGATGTGTTTCAGAAGGGCTTCGCTGATTTTTGCGAAACTTCATATGCTGTGGCAGTCAATTCCGGAACCTCCGCCCTGCATCTTGCGCTGTTGGCCTGTGGCATTGGAGCGGGCGATGAGGTCATCACAGTGGCGTTCACCTTCGTGGCGACCATCGCGGCCATCCAATATACCGGCGCGCGCCCGGTTCTCGTCGACATCGAACCCCATGCGTGGACGATCGACGCCGAGGCGGTCAGAGCCGCGATCACGCCACGCACGAAGGCGATCGTTCCTGTGCATCTGCATGGGCGCCCGGCCGAAATGGCCGCGCTTGCGGCTTTGGCGGAAGCGCATGATCTCTGGCTGATCGAGGATGCATCGCAGGCCCATGGCGCCCTCCACAATGGACGCCGTATCGGCGGGATCGGCGACATCGGCACGTTCAGCTTCTACCCGTCCAAACCGCTTGGCGCGCTCGGGGAGGGCGGCGCCATCGTCACCGACAATCCCGACCTGGCTGAACGGGTCCGCCTGCTGCGCCATTGGGGACAGGCCCAGCAGGGCACGCACACCCTCGCCGGCTTCAACATGCGGATGGACGCGGTACAGGCGGCCATGCTGCGGGTGAAGCTCGACCACGTGGACCGCTGGTCGGCGGCGCGGGCCCGTCACGCTCGACAGTACCGCGCAGGGCTGGGCGACGGCATCGCCTATCCGATGGCGTTTGCGGGATGCAGCGACGTCCACCATGTGTTTGCCATCGAAGTTTCCAACCGTGACAGCGTGCGCGCGGCGCTTGCGGTCGCGGGCATCGAGACCGGGGTTCACTATCCGCGGCCGGTGCACCTGCAGCCCGCCTACGCCGACCTCGGTTACCGGCGAGGGGATTTTCCGATCGCCGAGCATGTCTCCGCCAGAACCCTGTCCCTGCCGATCTTCGCCGAGATGACGGAGCAGCAGGTCGACGAGGTCTGTCGCGTGACGCGGCAGGCGATCGAGCGGTCCGAACGCACACCGGACCCCGGCATCGGGATCGAGGCGGGACTTGGCGATGCGGCGGAAACGCGCGCCTTGTCCTGCGGCACGCCGCTACCGCAGCATGCCAAACCGGTTTAGCGCGATGTGGACCAGATGGCTGAAGGCGAACTTGCTGGCGTCGTAGGGTAGATCGCAGCCCCGGCATGCGTCGATGCTTTCCGGCTGCCGGGCAAGCAGGGCCGCGCGCATCCGCTGGTACTTTGCCCCGTTCCAGATCGAGGGCAGGCTGTCGGTGATCAGGTTGCCCAGCACCGTCTTGTGCCGCAGGTCGCGGCAGCAGGCGACCACATCGCCGTTCGACGCCACATACAGCGACATCCATGGATATGGACACAGATTGTAGCTGCGGCTGACCGCCTTCTTGCGCTCGGCCATGTCCGGAACATGCCCGCAGGCGTTGTGGAATGTCCGGGTCTTGAAGGTGAGGGCCCGGCCTCCGGAAAACATGCGCTTCAGGTCGGAGAACCGCGTCGCCAGCGCCTCGGCATCGTCGAGCGCGAAGGACGAGATGTCCGTCAGCTGGATGCCGATATGGGCCAGCGCATCATCGCCTGCCACGCCCAGGATGTTGCGCCGGATCCGGTCCCAGGACCCGGCCTGGCCGCGATGTGCCTCGAACAGCGCTTCGTCCGAGCAGAAATCGACATGCAGGACGTACCGCACCCCCTCCTGCCGCGGCAGCGTGGCCAGCCTCGCCGGCGTGCAATAGAAGCCGTTCGTCGCGAAGATGAAGTGCCGCCAGCCGAGCCCGATGGCCCGGACGCAGATGTCGTCGAAACCACGATTCAGAAACGGCTCGCCGTCCAGCGTCCAATGCATCACATCCGTCTTGACGCCGCCGTCGCGCAGCCGGGTCAGGATCAGCTCCGCCGTGTCGGGGCTCAGCATGGAGCGCGCGACATGGTCGAAGTGCCGTGGATCCGATTGCGGACAGAATGCGCATTTGAAGTTGCAGCTGTTGGTCAGCTCCAGCGAGACTTCCTCGGGCGGATAGTCCAGCACGGTGTCACCCCGGACCTTCCAGGACAGCCCGGCCCTGGCATAACGCATGGTGCGGCCCAGGGCCCGCCTGGCGCGGGTGACAGGGTCAATAGGCACCACTGCCGCCCATCACCGCCCTGAAGGTCCGGCGAATGATCAGGAACTCCACGGCGGGCGTCCAATCCATGACGTATCGCAGGTCGAGGGCCATGAGATCGGCAAAACTGGTGTTGTTGCGTCCCGAGACCTGCCACAGGCCGGTTATTCCGGGCCGTGTCCAATGGCGTTTGCGGACCCACTCGTCGTAACCGGCATGCGGGAAGGGGCCCTGCTCGAAGTCGCGG
This sequence comes from Inquilinus sp. NPDC058860, assembly GCF_042743185.1. NCBI lineage: Bacteria > Pseudomonadati > Pseudomonadota > Alphaproteobacteria > Rhodospirillales > Rhodospirillaceae > Inquilinus > Inquilinus sp. NPDC058860. The sequence goes on from NZ_JBHYMS010000037.1 coordinate 56,986, forward strand.
ACGTCGAACGGCCTCGGCCCGACGAGGCTCATGTCGCCCAAAAGAACGTTCAGCAGTTGCGGGATCTCGTCGATGCTATAGCGGCGGAGGAACCTGCCGAGGCGGGTGATGCGGGGATCGTGCCGCGGCAGGTAGAGGAACGGGACCTCGGCGTCGCCGGCTGAGTCCGGCGGCGGGCTGCCCTTCCTCATGCTGCGGAACTTGTAGATCGTGAAGGGCCTGCCCTGCCATCCGATCCGTCGCTGGCAGAAGAACGGCGAGCCCCGCAGGTCCAGGGCGACCAGAATGGCGACGAGGGCGAGCGGCAGCGCGAGCACCAGCAGCAGGATCGCCGAAACGGCGACGTCAAAGATGCGCTTGCCCGAGATCGGGACGCGGAATGCGGTGGCCGAGGACGTCGTCATCGTCGCGGCTGCGCTTCCCGCGCCAGCAGAAACGCCGCCTTCCGCTGCATGTCCCGCAGGAACTCCCGCGGCCCCATCATCCGCAGCAGCTTGATCGCGTACAGGGACAGCGCCACGGGGTTCTGCAGCAATCTGCGGATCTTCAGCCGCCGCGCCCGGGTCATGGCCCAGAGCAGGTCGGCCTCGTTCAGATCCTCGTATCGCAGGACGGACGAGCCCTGCCCTTCGTATTCGCTCCAGTTGGTCGTGCGCAGCCAGCCGTTTCTCCGGGCCTGGTCGAACAGCTCCGTTCCCGGGATCGGGATGGCGATGGAGGCCTGAAACGATGTCGTCCTGAGCGCGGCGGCCGCCTGCAGGGTCCGCTCCAGCGTCTGCCGGGTTTCGCCCGGCAGCCCGAAGACGTAGCTCGCATGGGTCAGCAGGCCGGCCCTGCGGCAGCGCCGGACCAGCGCCTCCACGGTCTCGCGGCGGACCCTCTTCCTGGCCGCGAGCCCGATCTCCGGATCGAAGGTCTCGACCCCGAACTTGACCCCGGAGCATCCGGCCTTCTTCATGCGTCTCAGGGTCTCTTTTGAGATGCCCCGGTCGATCCAGCACGACCAGTGCAGCCGGACGGGAAGAGCCTCCATCAGCGCCGAGATCTCGATGGCGCGCTTCTCCGTGAAGAACGAGTCGTCGAAGAAGATCTCCCTGACCCCATGATCGGTCGCCAGCGCCAGGATCTCCTGACGCACATTGTCCAGCGGACGGTAGCGGAACCGCGAAGGCGCTCCGTAGTTGACGGAGGCCTCCACGCAGAAGGTGCACTGGAACGAACAGCCGCGCGACGTCATCACCGCGGCATTGGGGAAGAACCGGGCGGACGGCTCGTTGTAGGTCTGGACAGTCGCAGGGTCCCGGTAGGGCGGCGGCAGCTCGCGAAGATCCAGAGGTTCGTGCCGGCCGCCGTCGATGATCTGCCCTTCCCGTAGATAGGCCAGGCCCTTCATCCGGGCGGCAGGCGGCTGGCCGCCATCCAGGCACCGGCAGAGATCCAGCAGGGTCTTCTCGTATTCGCCGATCAGGACGAAATCGGCGCGGCTGGACCGCAGGACGTGGTCCGGCATCGCAGTGGCGTGCTGCCCGGCCAGGCAGACTGTCGTTGCCGGGCGGAACGTCTTGATCGCGTCGCAGAAATCGAGGTCGCATGCGATCGAGGCCGTGGAGGTCTCCAGGACGACGATGTCATAAGCATGGTCCGCGATATGCTGCAGCGCCTGATCCTTCCTTTCCCCCAGGGCGATGCTGTCCCGCAGGACGGCCTCGATGCCATGGGCCTTGAGGTAGCTGGTGGCGCTCGCAAGTGCGTAGGGAAAGGAATAGAACGGCATCGAGCGGTCACGCTTGCGGATCTGCGCCCAGCGGACACCCGCACGAAGGCCGTATTCGGCCTCGCTCTCGATCCAGGGCTGATTCAGCAGCAATACGCTCATGTCGAGGCGACCTTTCCGGTCATCAGCGCCATGCGGTGCTTCCAGAAGAAGATCGCGATATTGCAGAGATGGACCACGGACAGGCGGCTGAACCGCTTGCTGCTGCTCTGACGGTAGACGTGAGTGATCGCGACATCCGGCAGGTAGTAGTTCTTGTAGCCGGCGAGACGGGCGCGATAGCACCACTCCAGGTCTTCGCAATAGAACGGCTGCAGCAGCGTCCGGTCGAGCGCGCCGATCCGGTCGATAACCTCCTTGCGCATGAAGAAGAAGGCGGTGATGAACCAGTCGACCTCGACCGCCCGATCGTGCCGCAGGTCGTTCATCAGGTACCGTTCGACCGACCGCAGGCGCGGAAACAGCCGGTCCAGATGGGTGATGCGCCAGAAATAGGATCCCGGCGTCGGAAAGCGGCGGACATGGGCCTGCGGCGCGCCATCGGGATAGAGCAGGCGACAGGTCGCGACAGCCGCATCCGCATGGGCATCCATGAAATTCACCATGGCCGCCAGCGTGTCGGGCTTCAGGATCGTGTCGGCGTTGAGCAGGAGAACGTAGCGGCCCCTGGCCAGCTCTATGCCCTTGTTGTTGTTTTCGATGAATCCGAGCTTTGTCGGGTTGGTGACGACAGACATTCGGCTATCGCGATACTTGTGAGCCAGCAGATCTCCGGTTTGATCCGTCGATGCGTTGTTGAACACGACCAATTCGAAATCCGCAGTGCTGGCCAGCACCGACGCCAGGCATGGATCGAGCTCCACGCCTTCGTTGGTCGAGATGACCACAACCGATATATCCGGCATGTGAATCGGCCTCCCACCCGGAAACCAGTCTAGCAGAGGCAGTCGCCGGCGCAAAGGCAGGGCCGGTTATTTATCGAGTACGGCAACTCCGTAATACTGAGGATGGAATACGCCGGCCGAGAGTGATAATTTGCAAGAGCAGGCAGGTCGGGCTTTGGGGGAGGGCGCGGCATGCGGATTGGCATCATCGGATTCGGCTACTGGGGAAAGATACTGTCCCGGTGTTTTTCGGAGGTGGCAGGGCTCGATATTAGCTTTATCGTCGACATCGCACCTCTCAGACGGGAGGAGGCCCGCCGCCGTTTTCCGAGCGCTCTGCTCGCCTCGATGCCGGCCGAGCTCTGGAGCATGGACACATTGGATGCCGTGGCCATAGCCACGCCGGCCAACACCCATTACGGCCTCGCCAAGGCGGCCCTCGAGGCCGGAAAGCATGTCTGGATCGAGAAGCCGGTTGCAGAGACCGCGGAACAAGCGCGGACGCTGGTCATGCTGGCGCAGCGGCAGAGGCGGGTTCTCTTCATCGATCATACGTTTCTTTACAGCGACAGCATCAGGCTGATTAAGCAAATGCTTGTCCGCAAAGATTTTGAGGAAATGCGCTGTTACGAGTCGGTTCGCACCAATAACGGACAGTGCAGAGAGGACGCTTCCATCTTTCACGATCTGGCGATCCACGATCTCGCCATTCTGGATTTCCTTATCGGTGAGAGCCCTCTCGCCGTCTCCGCAAAAGAACTGCCGGCACGAGGTGCCGGTGCGGCGGGTGATCAACGCATAATGTTGGCCTATGCGTCAGGTGTCAGGGCCGGAATCCGCGTCAATTGGTGCGCCTCGACCAAGGCCAGGCGCATCGTCATCAGCTCAAATCGGCAGGCCGTCGAGTTCGATGATCTGGAGCTTCATCACAAGGTCAGGCTTCACGCATCTCCCTTCGCCGCGACGCCCGAATACGGGCTGCATGACCTCGACGCAGATCGCCGCAACGGGAGAGTCCTGCCGCTGCACAGTCAGAAAGAGACTCTGGCGAACGCAGTCGAATGCTTTCTGCGCTGTATACGAACGGGAGAGAGGCCCGTGTCCGATGGCTGGCAAGGCGTTCGGCTCGCTGCCATCGTCGACGCCTGCGTGTCCTCCGCCGAAGCAGATGGAAAGTGGACCAAGGCGGCTTCCGTCATGTGACGTGCTTTGTCGGCGAGACGGCTAAGGCGCCCGGATCAGTCCGATCTTCGATTCCGGCACCAGATACACGTTTTGTTCGGAGATCTCCCCCGCCTGACGTGCGCCGTCGAAGCGCCAGACCCGATAGCCCCACTCCGACAGCAGCTCGAGCACCTTTTCCACATCCAGGACCTGGCTCTCCGCAAAGATGATGGGCTTCGACGACGCGATCGTAGCCAGGCCGCCGGCGATCACATCGTATTCGTGACCCTGCACGTCGATCTTGATGAAGAAGGGGGCGAGGCCAAAGCTGTCCAGGGTTGCGACACGGACGGCGATCTGACGGATTCCCACGCATTTGGGATCGAACCCGAGCAGGGTGTCCCTGCTGAGCCATCGGCGCGCCTCTGTTTCGCTCAGAGACGCCAGACCGTCGAACGCCAGCCCCCGATACGTCGGCACATAGAGCGGAAATTCTCCTGCCCGGTTCGACAAGGCCACCGTGTGGAGAGTGTCTGGCGGGCGATAGGCATGGGCAATGCGGCGCGCCATTTCGGGGTTCGGCTCGAAGCCGTCGATGCGCACGTGCGGACAGATGGTTCTGATGGAGTGGGTGGCCCAGCCGCGATTGGCGCCGACGTCCAGGAACAGCGCGCCGCTCGGCACATCGATCAGCCGCAAACCCTGCAACTCCCGATCATGCGGTGCGCGTGTCAGCAGACGCAATCGATGTTCGGCGGATTTGCCCAGTTCCCGAAGAAAGGGGATATGGACCTGTGCCGTGCGGCCGACCTTGCGAAACAGCCGCGCTAGCTCCACCTCATCATCTCCGCCACGATGCCGGCCCTGATCGCTCTTCGTCTAGATGATCGACTCCACCCATGTTCGGGGGGTGCGCTCGTTGCGGATCTCGATCTCATAATCGTAGCGAAATTCCTTGGGGCCTTTGGCGCGTATCCAGGCGATGATCCCGGCCAGGCCGTCCCGCAACGCATAGGTCGTTCGATACCCCAAAAGCCGGCGCGCCTTGTCGGATGAGCAAAACGCATCCTGCACCTCGAGCGGCCGAGGGGGCATGAAGATCGGTGCCAGTTCGAAATTCAACTGGCCGGCAATCTCGCGAGCCAACTCCAATATGGTCACGACCTGTTCGTCGGGCCCGAGATTGAAGACCTCGGAGCGAATATCGGGGTCGACGCCGAGGCGGACCAGCGAGGGCACGACATCGTCGACAAAGCTGAAGCAACGTCGCTGGCTGCCGTCGCCATAGATGACCGGCTGAAGGCCGCGGAGCATCCTGTTGATCATGATGCTCACGACATTGCGGTAGGGATCGTCGTAGCGTTGTCGGGGGCCGATGATATTGTGCGGGACCGCGATGTTGAACTCCACGCCATGCGCATCGCAGAGCGTGCGCAGCATCAGTTCGCCGGCAGATTTCGATATGGCGTAGGGATCTACCGGCTGAGGATCCTGATGTTCCGCAAAAGGCGGTGAGTTGCGGCCGTAGCGCGCCATGGATGAGCAATAGACGATACGCCTGACGCCGGCGGCGATGGCCGCACTGATGAAGCCCGTCGTCGCGTTGAAGCCATGCGTGCTGATCAGATGCGGCGAGAATACGCTGAGGCCTTCATGGGCCAACGCGGCGCAATGGTAGGCGATCTGGGTGCCGCGGAGCATATCCGCATAGACATGCCGGTCGTTGCAGTCCGCCACGCGGAAGTCTGTCCCCGGCGGTACGTTCTCGGGGCTGCCGCCCAGAAGATTGTCGATGCCGGCGACCTGGGCGCCGCGACTCAGGAACGCATCAGCCAGGTGGCTTCCCAAAAAGCCGGCAACGCCGGTGATGAAAATCTTGTCGGTAATCTGGCACCCCCCCAGACGCGCCTCGTCCGACTCGTTTTGCAGCGATAGTCGCCGGAGACAATATCACGACCGCCGCGGCACATGACAGAAGTCCTCTGGAGTCCTGTCGCGCGGCAAGGAGCCTGCAGAAAGAGCGAGCCGGCCGCGCCGGCTCGGGATCCGGCGATGCGGCCGGCCCGACGTCCGGCTCGCGGCCTGTCCGCGGCATCAAGCCTCTCGCCCACCGGCGTATATCACTCTATATAACGAAGCGGCACGGGAGCTGGAGGTCCGCATGGTGCGCGAGGACGAGATCCGGGCGGCCGAACGCGCCGTCGAATGGCCCGAGGCGGCCGATGCCGGCCTCGTCTTCATCGGCCGCATCCATACGCCCTGGACCCATCGCATGGATTGCCCGCGCCAGGGCCGGCGGGACGGCCCGACCTGCCGGATCGAGGTGTTCCTGCCCTGGGACCAGGCGCTGGCCGGCGTTGCCGAATTCGACAGGCTCGAGATCCTGTACTGGCTGCACCGGTCGCGCCGCGACCTGGTGCTGCAGAGCCCGAAGGACGACGGCACCACCCGCGGCACCTTCTCGCTGCGCTCGCCGGTCAGGCCGAACCCGATCGGCACCGCGATGGTCGCGCTGCTCGGCATCGAGGGCTCGACCCTGCTGGTGCGCGGGCTCGACTGCCTCGACGGCACGCCGCTGATCGACATCAAGCCGGACCGCTGCGCCTTCACGCCGGTGGCCCCGCCGACACCCGGCGATTCCGACGTGGGGGACCCGTGACCTTGTTCCGCCGCCGCGGTGCCCTGGCCGCCCTGATCGCCGCCCTGGCCCTGGTGACCACGCCCGCCTGGGCCCGCACCGTCACCGATTCCGCCGGCCGCCGGGTCGACATCCCGGACCATGTCGGCCGCGTCTTCGCCGCCGGCCCGCCGGCTTCGATCCTCGTCTACATGCTGGCGCCGCAGACCATGACCGGCTGGGCGCGGGCGCCGCGGCCGGAGGACAAGCCGTACCTGCTGCCCGCGGTGCGCGACCTGCCGGAGACCGGCCGTCTCACCGGCCGGGGCGACACGGTCAATCTGGAGCAGCTGCTGGCCGCCAAGCCCGACCTGATCGTCGATTTCGGCACCATCGGCGACACCTACAGATCGCTGGCCGACCGGGTGCAGCAGCAGACCGGCATTCCTTACCTGCTGATCGACGGCAGCTTCGGCAACACCCCGGCGGCGCTGCGCCTCCTGGCCGGCATCCTCGGCGTGCCGGAGCGGGGCGAGGCGCTGGCCGAGGCGGCCGAGGCGATCTTCGCCCAGGTCGACACCGTCCTGGCCGCGGTGCCGGCCGACAGGCGCCCGAAGGTCTATCTCGCCCGCGGGCCGGAGGGGCTGGAGAGCGGGTCGCGCGGGTCGATCACCACCGAGATCCTGGAACGGGTCGGCGCCGTCAACGTGGTCGAGGGCCTGCGCGACAAGGGCGGCCTCGTCACCGCCTCGCGCGAGCAGGTGATCGCCTGGGCGCCCGACACCATCATCGCGCTCGACCGCCGCTTCGCGGGGGGCGTCGCCGCCAACCCGGACTGGCAGCCGGTGCCGGCGGTCAAGGCCGAGCGCGTCTTCCTGTCGCCGGGCCAGCCCTTCGGCTTCGTCGACTTTCCGCCCTCGGTGAACCGGCTGATCGGCCTGACCTGGCTGCTTCATACCCTCTATCCGCAGCAGGCGCCGGGCGACCTTCGCGACCAGGTCCGCGGCTTCTATCGCTTGTTCTACCAGGTCGACCCGACCGATTCCGACCTGGCCCGCCTGCTCGACGAGGTTGGAGGCTGAGGCCGGCGCGGTGCGAACGGCAACGGTCCTTCTGGTTCTGACGCTCCTGCTGGTCGCGACGGTACTGGTCGCCGCCGGCATCGGCCCCTACCGCATCCCGCCGCAGGAGGTGCTGGCGGCGCTGTGGCGCCGGATCTTCGGCGAGGCGATCGACCCGACGGTGGAGACGGTGCTGTTCCGCATCCGCCTGCCGCGGGTGCTGGCGGCGATGCTGGTCGGCGCCGCGCTCTCCGCCGCCGGCGCCGCCTATCAGAGCCTGTTCCGCAATCCGCTGGTGTCGCCGGACATCCTCGGCGTCTCCACCGGCGCCGGCTTCGGCGCCGTGCTCGGCATCCTGCTCGGCCTGCCGGTGGCGGCGATCCAGCTGCTCGGCTTCGGCGGCGGGCTGGCCGCCGTGGCCGCGGTCGGCGCCCTGGCCCGCACGCTGCGGGGCGGCGGCGACGTGCTGGTGCTGGTCCTGGCCGGGATCGTGGTCGGCGCCCTGGCCGGCGCCGCCATCTCCCTGGTCAAGGTGCTGGCCGACCCCTATGACCAGCTGCCGGCGATCACCTTCTGGCTGCTCGGCAGCCTGGCCGGGGTGAAGGCCGGCGACGCGGCGGCGGTGCTGCCGGCGGTGCTGGTCGGTCTCGTGCCCCTGCTGCTGCTGCGCTGGCGCATCGGCGTGCTGTCGCTGGGCGACGACGAGGCCCGCGCTCTCGGCGTCGACGTGCCGCGCCTGCGCCTGCTGGTGATCGTCGCGGCAACTCTGGCGACTGCTGCGGTGGTCGCCATCTCAGGCGTCATCGGCTGGGTCGGACTGATGGTACCGCATAAGGCGCGCCTGCTGGTCGGGCCGCGCTTCGACCAGCTGCTGCCGGCGGCGATCCTGCTGGGCGCCGCCTTCATGCTGGCGATCGACACGCTGGCGCGCTCCGCCGCCGAGATCGAGATCCCGCTCGGCGTCCTGACCGCCGCGGTCGGCGGCCCGATCTTCGTCTGGCTGCTGGCGCATGGCCGGCGCCGGAGGCTGCCATGACAGCGCTCTCCGCCGAGGGCCTGACCATCGGCTATGGCGCCGTGACCGTCACCTCCGGCATCGATCTGGCGCTCGACGCCGGCTCGGTCACCTGCCTGCTCGGCCCCAACGGTGTCGGCAAGACCACCTTGTTCAAGACCCTGCTCGGCCTGATCCCGCCGCTGGCCGGCACCGTCCGGATCGGCGGCGAGGCGCTGGCGCGGCTGCGGCCGGCGGCGGTCGCCCGCCGCGTCGCCTATGTGCCGCAGGCCTATCCGGGCGACTTCGCCTACAGCGTGCTGGACCTCGTGGTGATGGGGCGGACGGCGTCGCTCGGCGCCTTCGCCACGCCCGGCCAGGCCGATCTCGACATCGCCCTGCGGGCGCTCGACGCCCTCGGCATCGCCGCGCTGGCACCGCGGGACTCGACCCGGATCTCCGGCGGCCAGCGGCAGCTGGCGCTGATCGCCCGCGCCCTGGCCCAGCAGGCCGGGGTGGTGGTGATGGACGAGCCCACGGCCAGCCTCGATCTCGGCAACCGCCTCATGGTGCTGGACCGGATCCGCGCCTTGGCCGGCGACGGCCTGGCGGTGCTGGTCTCGACCCATGAGCCGGAGCATGCCTTCGCCGTCGCCGATCAGGTCGCGGTGCTGGAGCCGGGAGGGCGGTTCGAGGCCGGGCCGGTCGATGCGGTGCTGACGCCGGACCGGCTGACCCGGCTCTACGGTGTGGCCCTCACGGTCGAGCGCACGGCGAGCGGCCGCTCCGTCGTGAGTCCGGTATGTCCAAACCGGGGTAGCCAAGCCCGGCCATAGTTGCGACAAGGGCGGCCTCTCTCGGATCCTTGGCGCATGACCCTTCTGCTCGGCCTCCGCAACGCCGCCGTCACCTTCGGCGGCACGCCCCTCTGGACCGGCGTCGACCTGGCGCTCTCGGCCGGCGACAAGGCCTGTCTGGTCGGTCGCAACGGCAGCGGCAAGTCGACCATCCTGAAGGCGCTGGCCGGGGCCATCGACCTCGACGGCGGCGAGCGCTTCGTCCAGCCGGGCGTCCGCATCGCCTATCTGGCGCAGGAGCCGGACCTGTCCGCCCACGCCACCGTGGCCGACTATGTCGCCTCCGCATTGCCGGCAGACCGCGCCCACGACCATTGGCGGGTCGAGCAGGTGCTGGCCGCGGTGAAGCTGGACGGCGACCGGTCGACCGGCACCCTGTCGGGCGGGGAGGGGCGGCGCGCCGCCATCGCCCGCGCCGTGGTCGGCGAGCCCGACGTGCTGCTGCTGGACGAGCCGACCAACCATCTCGACCTGCCGACCATCGAATGGCTCGAGGCCGAGCTGAAGGCCTGGCGCGGCGCGCTGCTGCTGATCAGCCACGACCGCGCCTTCCTGAACGCGCTGGTGCAGCGCGCTTGGTGGATCGACCGCGGCGTGCTGCGGCAGATGGACAAGCCCTTCGCCGAGTTCGACGAATGGAGCGAGACCATCCTGGCGCAGGAGGAGGCGGAGCGGGCGCGGCTCGACAAGCGCATCGCGTCCGAGACCACCTGGTCGCGCCAGGGCATCAGCGCCCGGCGCAAGCGCAACCAGGGCCGCCTGCGCAACCTCTACGCCATGCGCGCCGAGCGGCGGTCCCAGATCGACCGCCAGGGCGTGGCGGCGCTCGGCATCGCCGAGGCCGGCCGGGGCGCGGTCCGCGTGATCGAGGCCGAGCATGTCTCCAAGGCCTATGGCGACACCGTCATCGTCCGCGACTTCTCCACCCGCGTGGCGCGCGGCGACCGGATCGGCGTGATCGGCCCGAACGGCGCCGGCAAATCATCCCTGGTCAAGGTGCTGACCGGGGCCGAGCGGCCGGATTCTGGGACGGTCCGGCTGGGGCCGGGGGTGGAGCCCGCCTATTACGACCAGACCCGCGTCGCGCTCGACCCCGAGACCACGCTGCGCGACGTGCTGCTGCCGCATGGCGGCGACCATGTCCAGGTCGGCGACCAGAAGCGGCACATCGCCTCCTACCTCGGCGACTTCCTGTTCGATTCCTCGCGGATGTTCAGCCCGGTGAAGAGCCTGTCGGGCGGCGAGCGTGGCCGCCTCCTGCTGGCCAAGCTGTTCGCCCGGCCCAGCAACCTCCTGATCCTGGACGAGCCGACCAACGACCTGGACCTGGAGACGCTGGACCTGCTGGAGGAGGTGCTGGCCGACTTCCAGGGCACGCTGATCCTGGTCAGCCACGACCGCGACTTCCTCGACCGGCTGGTGACCTCCGTGATCGCGGTCGAAGGCCAGGGCCGGGTGACGGAGTATGTCGGCGGCTACACCGACTATCTGCGACAGCGCCCGGCGCCAGCCGCGGCGCCCGCTTCGGCGGCCCGGCCGTCTGCGCCGACCAAGCCGGCGGCGCCGAAACCGCGCACCAAGCTCAGCTTCAAGGACCAGCGCGAGCTCGACCTGTTGCCCGGCCGGATCGAGGCGCTGGCCGCCGAGATCGCCCAGCTCGGCCAGGCGCTGCACGATCCCGGCCTGTACGCCCGCGACCCCGACGGCTTCGCCAGGAAGTCCGCCCGGCTGGCGGCGGCCGAGGCGGAGAAGGAGGCGGCGGAGGAACGCTGGCTCGAGCTCGCGGCCCTGGCGGAGGAGCTCGGCGCCTGATGATGCGGCCGCTCGACCTGCTGCTCACCCTCGGCGTCATGCTGATCTGGGGCTACAACTTCGTGATCGCCAAATACGGCCTCGCGGAGCTGCCGCCGCTCCTGTTCATGGCGCTTCGCTTCGGCCTGGTGGCGCTGCTGCTGGTGCCCTTCGTGCGCCGGCCGCGCGGGCGCTGGCGCGACGTGCTGATCCTGTCGGTGATGCTGGGGCTGACCCATTTCTCGCTGATGTTCACCGGGCTGGCGCATGTCGACGCCGCGGTGGCGGCGATCGTCATCCAGGTCCAGGTGCCGGCCTCGGCCGCCATGGCCATGCTGTTCTTCGGAGACAGGATCGGCTGGCGCCGGGCGCTCGGCATGGCCGTCGCGATCGGCGGCGTCGCCATCCTGGCCGGCGAGCCGCGGCACAGCTCGGCCCTGTGGGCGATCGGGCTGATCGTGCTGGCGGCAATCGTCTGGGCCGGCGCCAACATCCAGATGAAGCGGATGGCCGATCTCGACCCCTCCACCATCAACGGCTGGATGTCGCTGTTCGCCGCGCCGATGCTGCTCTGCGCCTCACTGTTGATCGAGGACGGCCAGTGGCAGGCGGTGACGCAGGCCGGCGGGTGGGCCTGGATGGCCGTCGCCTTCCAGGCGGTGGTCGTCGTCATCCTGTCCTACGCCGTCTGGTACCGGCTGCTGCGCACCTATTCCGTCAACCAGACCATGCCCTATACCCTGCTGGTGCCGGTGTTCGGCGTGCTGTCGGGCGTGCTGTTCCTGGACGAGCCGGCCAGCTGGACGCTGCTGCTCGGCGGCATCGCCACGCTGATCGGCGTCGGCATCATCATCCTGCGCCGGCCCAAGGTGGTCGAAGCCCAGGCGCAGGTCACGTGAGGGGGCGTTCCGTTCTGCCCTCCGGCCCCTTTCCTGTCATGCCCGGCAATGACAACAATGAGGCGGAAACGGGGACAGCCGGCGTCCCGGCATCCAACCTGAACCCCTGAGAGGATCTAGATGGCCAAGCTGACGGAGATCGCCCCGGAGCTGTACGCGGCGGCGCAGGTGGACCGCGCGGCGATCGCGGAGATCGTGGCCTCGGGCGCGCGGACCCTGATCAACAACCGCCCTGACGGCGAGGAGCCGGGCCAGCTGCCGGCCGAGCAGGCGCGGGCCGAGGCCGAGCGGCTGGGCCTGACCTACATCCACATCCCGGTCACCTCCTCCTCGATCGCGCCGGGCGATGTCGAGGCGATGCAGCAGGCCCTGGCCTCGGCGCCGAAGCCGGTGGTGATGCATTGCCGCAGCGGCACCCGCTCGACCCTGCTCTGGGCCGCGGGCGAGGCGCTGGCCGGGCGCGGCGATGCCGGCGCGCTGGTCGCCGAGGCGGCGGAGAAGGGCTTCCAGATCGCCTCCCTGCCGGACTTGGTGGCCCGGCTGCGCCAGGGCTGACCTTGCCGCTCGGTTGCGGCAGTGCCGTTTGATAATTATTATGAACCGTCTTGGGGCATCGTCGGGAAAGGACTGCCGATGATCAGTGCCGATTTGGGAGCGCAACTCGAAAGCTTTGTGGCCAAGCTGGTCGAATCCGGCCGCTACAATTCCAAGAGCGAAGTGCTGCGCGAAGGCGTCCGGTTGATTCAGGAGAGGGAGGCCCGCCTGTCGGCCCTCGACGCGTCGCTGGCGCGGGGGCTGGCTGATGCCGAGGCGGGGCGGGTCAAGCCCGCGGCCGACGTCTTCGACCGGTTGGAAGCGAAGTACAGGGAGCTGGCGAAGCGGTCGTCATGATCGTCGTCATCTCGGCCGAGGCCGAGGCCGACCTCGAGGCGATCGGCGACCATATCGCCGAGGACAACCCTGCCCGCGCCCGGAGCTTCATCCGGGAGCTGCGGGACCGGTGTATCGGGTTGGCCAACATCCCCAAGGCCTTTCCCCTCGTGCCGCGGTATGAGCATCACGGGGTTCGCTGGCGTGTGCACGGGCAATACCTGATTTTCTATCGGCTCGAGGCCGAGACCGTGACGGTGCTGCACATCCTGCACGGGGCGATGGACTATGCCCCGATCCTGTTCCCGTCGTGACCGGGCGTCCATCCAGTCGGACGGTGCGCGATCGCCCGGTCTCCTGGATCGACCTGATCGATCTCGGGCTCGACCCGGCCGACCGCCGGCCGCTGTTCCAGCAGTTGCACCTGGCGCTGCGCGACCTGATCGCCCGCCGGGTGGTGCCGGCCGGCACGCGGCTGCCGGCGACCCGGATCCTGGCCGACCGGCTCGGCGTGTCACGCACCACCGTGGTCACCGCCTACGACCAGCTGCAGGCCGAAGGCGTGGTCGCCGGCCGGGTCGGCGCCGGCACCTATGTCGCCGCCGGGATCGAGGTGGAGGAAAGGCCGGCCGCGCCGGCCGAACGTCCCGGACCGGCTGCCGCGGCCCCGGCCTGGCGCGGCGAGACCGTGCCCTTCGCCGCCGGCTTCTGCGGCATGCATCCGGCCACCGAGCGCGCCTGGGGCCGGCTGGTGCAGCGCCATCTGCGCGGCATCGGCGTGCGCCAGCGCGGCTACGGCGACCCGATGGGCCACCGGCCGCTGCGCGAGGCCCTGGCCGAATATCTCAGGGTCTCGCGGTCCGTGGCCTGCGACGCCGATCACATCGCCATCGTCTCCGGCAGCCAGCAGGGGCTGGACCTGGTGCTGCGCGCCGTGGCGCAGGCCGGCGACCCGGCCTGGATCGAGGACCCGTGCTACCCGGCGGCGCTGGCCTGCCTGCGCCAGCACCGGCTGCGGATCGTTCCGGTGCCGGTCGACGGGCAGGGGCTGGACGTCGCCGCCGGGCTGGCGCTGGCGTCCGAGGCGCGCCTCCTCTACTGCACCCCGACGCACCACTACCCGCTGGGCGTGGCGATGAGCCTGCCGCGGCGGCTGGCGCTGCTCGACTGGGCGCGCGACGGGCGCTGGGTGATCGAGGACGACTACGACAGCGAGTTCCGCTTCTCCGGCCGTCCGCTCTCGGCCCTGCAGGGCTTGGACCGGCACGGCCGCGTCATCTACATCGGCACCCTCAGCAAGGTGCTGTTCCCGGGGCTGCGCGTCGGCTACGTGGTGCTGCCGCCGGATCTGGTCGACCGCTTCGCCGTGATCCGCAACGCCGCCGACCGCTTCCCCTCGACCATCCTCGACGACGTGCTGGTCGACTTCATCAACGAGGGCCATTTCACCCGCCACATCCGCCGCATGCGCCAGGAATATGCCGAGCGGCGCGATCGGCTGACCGCGGCGCTGGCGGCCGAGGCCGGCGACGACCTGACCGTCGCCCCGGTCGACCGCGGCATGTATCTCGTCGCCGACCTCCGGCCGGGTCTGGACGACGTCGCGGTGGCCGAGGCGGCGCGCCGGCGCGGCTTGGTGGTGCGGCCGCTGTCGCCGATGCATGTCGCGGCGCCGCCGCGCCGGGCGCTGATCCTGGGCTTCACCGGCTTCCCGCCCCAGGCCCTCGACGCCGCCGCCCGGGCGCTCGGGGCGGTGCTGCGCGGGTTCCGCTAGGGTTTCGGGTCGATCATGGCCTCGATGTTGTGGCCGTCGGGGTCCAGCACGAAGGCGGCGTAGTAAGCCTCGGTGTATTCCGGTCGCGGACCGGGAGCGCCGTTGTCGCGCCCGCCCACGGCCAGGGCGGCGCAGTGGAACGCGTCGACCTCTTCCCGGGATTTCACCCGGAAGGCCACATGCGTCGGCGTCAGCGGCGGCGGTCCGTCCGACCGCTGGATCTCGAACAGCCCGTCGCCGATATCGAAGGCCCAGAAGCTGCCCTCCTTCCCGAAGGCCACGCCGTAGCCCAGCGGGGCCAGGGCGCTTTCATAGAAGCGCTTGCTCTTCTGCAGATCGCTGACATTGATCGTGACGTGGTCGATCATGGGACGGTCCAGGACGTTGCGCCTCGCCGCCATGCTCGCGGACCGCTGCGCGGCCGGCAAGCTTTCAGCGCATCGATTGGTCGGGCCGCTCCTGCGACATTGGACCTTTCCAGTCGCCGCGGAACGCGGCATCGGGAAGGCCAATGCCGTTCCGAGGATCGCCATGACTGAAACCGTCCCCTCCGCCCGCGCTCGGCTGAAGCGCCTGGCCAAGCGCGGCGCCTATGATCGCGCCACGGTCCACGCCGTGCTCGACGCCAGCGTGGTCTGCCACATCGCCTATGTCCTCGACGGCCAGCCCTACTGCACCCCGACCGCCTATTGGCGCGACGGCGACCGGCTGTACTGGCACGGCTCCTCGGTCAGCCGGATGCTGCAGGGGCAGAGCGTCGGCCTGCCGGTCTGCCTGACCGCGACCCATATCGACGGGCTGGTGCTCGCCCGCTCCGGCTTCAACTGCTCGATGAACTACCGCTCGGTGATGGTGTTCGGCACCGCCGCGAAGGTGGAGGACGAGGCGCATAAGCGCGAGGCGCTCGACGCCTATGTCGAGCGGCTGTTCCCCGGCCGGGTGGCGGAGATGCGGCGCCCGACCGACAAGGAGGTGCGGGCGACCACGCTGATCGCGATGGAGATCGAAGAGGCCAGCGTCAAGATCCGCAGCGGCCCGCCGCATGACGACGAGGAGGATCTCGCCGCCGGCATCTGGGCCGGGGTGGTCCCGATCGCCGAGACCATCGGGGCGCTGCAGCCCTGTCCGCTGCTGCCGGCCGGCATCGCCCCCGGCGCGGCGACCGATCCCTATGCTGGCGGCGCCCGGTTCGACGATATCCTGCGCGCCAATGTCCGGGGCGCGCCGGCCCCCGCCGAAGCCGGCGAGTGATGCGGAGACCGATGATGGCCGAATTCACCAACGCCCTGGGCCAGCCGATCGGCGCCCCCGTTCCCGGCTGGGAGAAGCGGCCGCTGCCGCCGCCCACGCAGATGGAGGGCCGCACCTGCCGGCTCGAGCCGCTGGACCCCACCCGTCATGCCGGGGACCTGTTCGAGGCGATGGGCCGGGACGCGGACGGCCGCAACTGGACCTATCTCGGCATCGGCCCCTTCGCCGATATGGAGAGCTTCCGCGCCTGGCTGGACAAGATGGCGGCGGGCAGCGACCCGCTGTTCCACACGGTGATCGATCGCGCCACCGGCCGGGCGGTCGGCGTCGCCTCCTATCTCCGCATCGACCCGGCGAACGGGGCGATCGAGGTCGGGCACATCCATTTCTCGCCGCTCTTGCAGCGCACGCCGATGGCGACCGAGGCGATGTTTCTGATGATGCGGCGGGTGTTCGACGAGCTCGGCTACCGCCGCTACGAATGGAAATGCGACAGCCTGAACGCGCCGTCGCGCGCCGCGGCCGCGCGCCTCGGCTTCCGCTACGAGGGGCTGTTCCGCCAGGCCGTGGTGTACAAGGGCCGCAACCGCGACACCGCCTGGTTCTCGATCATCGACGGCGAATGGCCGCGGCTGCGCGCCGCCTTCGAGCGCTGGCTGAGCCCGGCGAATTTCGATGCCGAGGGCCGGCAGCGGGAGAAACTTTCGGATCTGACGCGGGTGCCGGACTGATCCTCCGTCACCATTCCGTCATGGGACGGCATGGGCCGCCTTGCGGTCCGGCCGACCAGTTCCTATACACTGCGCAGCAGCAGATGGCCGGATGGCCGCTCTGCCGGGTTTCGGCCCGGCGGGGAGGAAAGTCCGGGCTCCACGGAAACACGGTGCCGGGTAACGCCCGGCGGGGGCGACCCCAGGGACAGTGCCACAGAAAGCAAACCGCCCGGCTCCGGCCGGGTAAGGGTGAAAGGGTGCGGTAAGAGCGCACCGCGCGGCCGGCAACGGTCGCGGCACGGTAAACCCCACCGGGAGCAAGACCGAATAGGGGCGGGGCGGCCCGTGGGAAACCATGGGCCGACAGGCGTTTCCGCCTGCCGCCCGGGTTGGTCGCGCGAGGCGACGGGCGACCGTCGTCCCAGAGGAATGGCCATCCCCCGGCCCGCCGTCCGCAAGGATACGGGGCCGGGGACAGAACCCGGCTTACAGGCCATCTGCCGCCTTTTCCAGCATCGCCGCCGAGCGGCCGGGCAGCGTCCCGGGCCGCCTTCTCTTGTGTGCGCCAGGCATGGCGCGAGGTGCGAGAGCACCGAGAGCCGGGAGTGGTGCCCCGGTTTGTGACTTGGAGGTGAGAGTCCTCTGCGGGCCTT